>JAYVRS010000363.1:0-6590 GCA_043776185.1 Bryobacteraceae bacterium
CCTGGCGCCCGCCCAGTTGGATTTGACCATTCAGGACCGTTTTGGGCACCCGGTTCGTCCACGCGAATGGTTTCTGGTGCCGCTACAGGTGATCGATGAGGCAGTGGAACGAATTCGCGATGGGTCCATCACGGACGTGGTCTACGATCCGGCGAGTGCGCGCTTAGTGGCGAGACAATAGATACCCTCAACTGGGTGCGCGAATTCCCGCTCCAGGGCTCATAGCAGCAGACTGTTCCCCCCTTTAACCCTCCTTTAACCCTCATCTTGAAACAGATTACCCCGAAGGCGGCCTCCGCATCATGATTTCGTCGGCCAGGTGCAGGCCGCACGCTAACGCGATACCCTGGTGCACTGGGCTCTTACCAGCGTGACCGCCTTTTCCGAGCGTGACCCTTTTTTCCGTACGCCCAACGATAGGGAACAATCGTCCCGCAAGAACAGCCGTGGGGCTGTAGTCTTTGCCGACACATCTAAATAATTTTCACTTATTCGCATGCTTTCTGTCACCTTTCGTGCCCGGTTTGCGCATATAATCTCGAGCAAGGCGCTAAATGAAGCAGGTAAATCAGATAGTCACCTACTGAGCGAAGCGTTCACTTCCCCCCGCCGGCCGCACCGTGGAGTCGCGCCGGAACCCTTTATGGTTTGTCTAAGTTTCCGACATTCGGAGGAGTCCCGATGTTTTCTTTCTCGCCGTTGCGCGTTTTCTCGACCCTTTGCCTACTCGGCGCCGGGACCCAGAGTCCAGCGTGGGCCCAAGCCTTGAACTTTACGGGAACCTCGTTCTCCCAAAACCTGGGACTGCAGCGGCACTACTTGACGCCGACCGGCGGCACCGCGCCTTACACCTTCTCCTTCGCCCCGGGAGCGACGCCGTTTGCCGGATACCGGATCTTGAACCGGCCGAATGTGATGTTCGACGTGCCTTTAGCGGTTACTGGCGTCTTGCTGGGCGTGGGAGTTACTCCGGGCACCTTCACCTCCACTGTCCGAGTTACCGATTCCGTGGGCGCAGTTATCGACAAATCCGTCACGCTGACGGTACGCAGCCTCGATATGATGCCGGATTTCTTCGGCAATCGCCACGGCGTCGGCGATGCGATTAGTCGGCAGTTACTGGGGACCGGCGGGTCGGGGGGCGGCTATATCTTTGCCGTCAATTCCGGCAGCACGCTGCCGCCCGGTTTGTCGTTGAGCCCTGTGGGGCTCCTCAGTGGCACGTTTACCACGGCTGGCACCTTCTCTTTCACCCTCAAAGTAACTGACTCGGCGAGCACCACAAATACGCGGGGCTACTCCATCTTCGTCACGCCGATGCGCATCACGAACGTACCCAACCGGACGTTCCAAGCCGTGCAAAATCAGGCGTCTTCCCAAGCGATCAATGTTACCGGAGGGACGCCGCCCTATAACTTTGCGCTCACCGCCGGCAATGCCTTGCCCTCCGGGCTTTCGCTGAGTTCCACCGGCGTCATTTCGGGGACGCCACCCAACATCAACTACTCCTGGGGCTTCTCGGTCACCATCACGGACTCCGCTGCCACCCCGAACTCAGCCGATATTCGCTTCGCGATTCACGTCATCCCCGCGCAGAATCCTCCTCCCTTGACTTTCACCCTCGCCACTCGCCACAACGATGTCACGGTGGGGCAGGCGGGCGTCGAGAGTTACTACGTCTCCGGTGGATTGCCGCCTTACAGCTTCGACCTCGCTCCCGGTTCCACATTGCCCGACAACATGACCATCATCAATGGACCGCAGCGCTCGCCGGATTCGGACCCGCAGCCCGCCTACTTACAACTGCGCCCTTCCACGCCGGGCACCTTTACTTATTCTCTACGTGTCACCGATGCTGCGGGCAATTTCGCGATTCGACCCACCATCGTCCGCGTCAGCCGTATCGGCTTCTGGTACCGGAATCCCTTTCGCCTGAATGGCACGCCCGAGGTGCTGGGAAATGCTCTGAGCCTACCCACTTTCCCGGCCGGCGGTAGTGGCGCTTACTTGGTGGACCAAGTTAATTTCCCGGCGGGCCTCGCCATCGACAGCAACGGCTTAGTCACGGGAACGCTGCAGGATTGCGGCCCGATCAACTTTCCGATCTATCGCCGTCTACGCGCGGGGGCTGACGAACTCACCTTTAGCGACCTCGTTACGAACCAGGCTGACTTGAGCTGCGGCACTTCCACCTCGCTCACCGGAACGGGCGGCGTGCAGAATCCCATTGGCACGGGCAGTGGCTTTACTTTCAGCTTCTCCGGCAACGGCTCGCCGCTCGCCACGCCAGGTTACACCTTTACCCTGATCAGCGGGACCGTGCCACCCGGGATGGTGCTGCTCGGCCCGAATAGCATCAACAGCACCGACCCCGCCATTGTCCAGCAAATATCCGGCTTCCCCACGACACCGGGGACTTACTCACTTACTTATCGAATCACCGACGCGAACGGCAATATCGGCCAACGTGTATTCACCCTTCCCGTGAGTAAGATGGCGCTGGTGAACACCGGTGTCTCGCCCGGCTATGTCGGCGTGCCTTATAACCAGACCTTCGATCTACGGGGCGCTACCGGGGCCGTGACCTACGAGTTGCTCTCCGATAACTTGCCGGCTGGGCTTTCGTTCAATACCAGCACCGGGCAAATCACCGGCACGCCGACGTCCCAGGCCTCGCTGACGCTGACGCTCCGCATCATGGACAGTACGGGCGACCAGTTGGTCCGCGGCTATTTCCTTAGTCTCTACCCGCTCGATATGAACCCTTCGAACGGGTCCGCCCTACCGCTGTTTGAAATCGGCGTGCCCTATAGCCTCGCCTTCACGCTCTCCGGTGTTTGCCCGGGCTGCACCTGGAGTGCGACGGGCTTACCGGCCGGCCTCACGCTCAACTCCTCCAACGGCCTCCTTTCCGGTACGCCCACGCAATTGGGCGTGTTTGCTCCTGTCATCACCGCCAGCAATGGCTCGTTGACCAGCGTGAAGACTTACTCGCTCTACGGCACGCAGGCGCAAAACGTAAAGCTCATTAGTCTTTCCGCGAACATCTTCCCGTTGGCCGATCTAGTCCCCGGACAGGTCATCGGTAACTTTGTCGGATTCTCCGGCGGCACGCCTCCTTACATCGCGGCGATCGTGGGCGGAGCGCTGCCGCCGGGCATTGCACTGTCGGCGGGGAACTTTCCGAGCGGCAATCCGGGGCTTACCTCCCGATACACCTTCGCCGGGCTCACCAATACTTCAGGCACTTACAACTTCCGGCTGCGCGTCACCGACACCGCGGGCCTCGTCTACGAACGCGACTTCCGCATCGTAGTGGCCGCGCCGGTGCTTCTGAATAGCACTGTTCGCAGTGCCCTGGTGAATCAGCCACTCAATTTCCAACTGGTGACCATCAATGGCGCCGGAGCTACTTACCAGATTGCGGATCAAGCTTTTAATGCGTTGCCGCCCGGCATTACGCTCGCCTCGAATGGCCTCATTTCCGGCATCCCCACCGCCACGGGCACTTTCAGCACCACGGTGTTCTACACTGTGGGCGGCGTCACGCGCCGGGGCGTCGTCAATTTCAATTTTTTCGCAGCCCCTATTTCTTCAGCATTGCCCAATAACTACCGGCGGGTCGAGTTGTCCACTTTTAACAATCCCACCGAACTCACGCTCGGCCGGAATGTGTTCCTCAACCTGAATACATTTGGCGGCACAGGTACTTATACTTACTCGATCATCTCCGGGGCCCTTCCGCCGGGGCTTAGTCTGTTGACGGACGCCAATCTTCCCTCGTTTGCCGACTCCACGACAGCGATCGTGGCCGGCGCTGCCACGGTTTCCGGCACTTACCCGGTGCGGCTTCGCGTCGACGATACCGCGGGCAATTTCGGCGTGCGCGACCTCAATCTGGTCGTTACTCCGCTTCGCCTAGCCCCCACGAATGTTCCGCGCACCTTCGGCACCGCGACGCCTGTAGGCATGGTGAATACGCCGTTCTCCTTCACTTACGGCCAACTGGGTGGCACGCCACCCTATAGCTTCGCCTTGTACCCCGTCAATACTTATCTTTCGCCGGGAATTACGCTGAGTGCTTCGGGCGTACTCGCGGGTACGACGACGGAGCCAGGCAGCATGTCGGTCGCGGTCCGTGTCACCGATGCGGCCGGCCGCAGCCGCACTTTCACCGATGGGCCGGGCATCGTGCCCGCCGGCGTACCACTGTTCCTCCGAACCTCCGGCGGCGTGGGCACCGTGCTTCCCGGGGGTACCGTCGGCGACAGTTACTCCTATCCACTCGATGACTTGTTGCTACCACTCTCCGGCCAGTTGCCCGTCAACTGGACCGTCACGGCCGGCTCATTGCCACCCGGCTTGGTTATCGTGCCAGGCGGGGGAGTCTCCGCAACTCTCTCCGGCACGCCCACGGCGGGCGGGGTGTACTTCGTTACCCTGCTCGGTACTGATGCACAGGGTACGCGGGTACGCCTGACGAACGCCGAGATCACGGTAGGAGCGTTGGGACTCTCGCCCGCGCCCACCACGTTACCGGCGGCCACCCAGGGCAGCTTCTACTCGCGCGCTTTTACCGCCTTCGGCGGCATAGCGCCTTACACGATCAGCGCTGGCGCTCTATCCGATCTGCCGCCCGGCCTCACCCTGGTGAACGGCGTCCTCAGCGGCACGCCGACCATTGCCGGACCTTACCTCCTGCGGCTCGACGTCCGCGATTCCGCGAGCGGACGTTCGGAGGGCTTGCGCTATGTGCTCAACGTCGCTCCGGCTGGTACGGCCACCCCGAACTTGACCGTCACCCCCGCCAACATCAGCGTCATCTATGCGCAAGGCAACCCCGCCCCGGCGCCGATTCCGCTCACCACGGGTTCAACAGGGGCGGCCATCGCCTTTACGGCGAATGCCTCGGGAGGAGCGTGGCTCAGTGTGGCTCCGGGCAGTGGCTCGACGCCCAACGCCGTCAACCTCACCTTTAATGTGGCCGCGTTGGTGCCGGGTAATTACTCGGGCGCGGTGACCTTTACCAGCGGCGGTGCCGGCAATTCGCCGTTCGTCATTCCAGTTTCGCTGACGGTGAGCGCGGGCACCCCCTGCAGTTACTCGCTACCCAGCACGTCGGGTACGGTGGCGACCGGCGGTGGCACGGGTTCCGTCACCTTGAACACCACCGGGGCATGCAGTTGGTCCGCCAACAGCAATCAGGCTTGGCTCACCATCACCGCGCCCGCGGGCGGCAGTGGCACCGGCAGCGGCAGTATCGGCTTCGCGGCAATCGCCAACCCCTCCGCCGTGAGCCGCACCGCCACTATCCTCGCGGGTGGGCTCACTTACACCGTCACGCAGTTCGGCACCGCCTGTAACTTTAGCCTCAGCTCGAATGCGGCGTCGCTGCCGGCCGCCGCCGGCGCGGGCTCCGTCGGCCTGACGACCTCGGCGAACGGCTGTCCCTGGACGGCCCTGGTGAGCGATCCCGCGATGCTCTCCGTCTCGCCCGCCAGCGGTAATACCAGCAGCACGTTGAACCTTTCCGTCACGGCCAATGCTTCGGCCGCCAGCCGCACGGGGACCGTGTCGGTGGGTGGGCAAGTCTTCACGGTTACCCAAGCCGGCGTCAGTTGCACCTTCTCACTCTCGGGTGCCGGTGCAACGGCTTCCTCCGCAGGCGGCGCGTTGGCTCCTGTCAATCTCACCACCGCAGCGGGCTGCGCTTGGAGCGCCGTTGCTGGCCCGGCCTGGGTCGCGGTCACCTCTGTCGTCACCGGTACTGGATCCTCGCCAGTGTCACTCGCCGTCGACGCAAATTCGTCCACCAGCGCGCGCAGTGGCAATGTCATTATCGGAGGGCAACCTTACTCTGTTACGCAAGCCGGTGTACCCTGCAGCTTCACGCTTTTCTCGTCCAACCCGGTGCAACCGTCGGCGGGCGGCTCGGGTACCGTGGATATCGCGTCCACGGGTACGGGCTGTAACTGGTCAGTCGCTTCGAACGCCGTTTGGCTCTCCCCGGTGACTACCAGTGGTAGCGGTGCGGCAACCGTCGCATTCCATGTCGCGGCGAACCCCGCGATCAACGGCCGTAGCGCGACGCTGTCGATCGCGGGACAGAACGTGACGGTAAGCCAAGCGGGCACCAGTTGCAGCTATGCGCTACGCTCGCCCTCAGCCAACATCCCCTCCGCTAGCGCGCTCACCAGCGTGGGCGTGTTGACGGCGGCTGGCTGCAGTTGGAATGCCGGGTCGCCGGTGCCTTGGGTGGCGATTACCGGGGGAGCCTCGGGTGCCGGCAATGCTGACGTCCAGTTGAAGGTGGCGGCGAACCCCACGGTGCTCCCGCGCTCGACGGTGCTCACCGTGGCCGGCATCGCCTTTCCGGTGACGCAGGATGCGGCCGCTTGCACGTTCTCGCTCGCCAGCCCCAACGGTGCGTTAGGTGAGTTTGGTACTCCAGCCGGCGTCGTCAACTACACCACTTCGGTGGCGAATTGCGTACACCCGGTGCAAAGCTATAGCGGTTGGCTGACGGCCGTGGACAGTTACGCGGGCACTACCGGCTCAGTTACTTACTCGGCCTCGCCCAATCCCATTTC
>JAYVRS010000364.1:0-6587 GCA_043776185.1 Bryobacteraceae bacterium
TCAAGAATCTCTGGTGGCGGCGTCCGGTATTGGGCCAACATCAGGGGAACGAAGGCAAGAGTGGCAACGGGAAAGGAGCGCATGTCTCTGAGGTTACCAACTCGACCGGTTACCTGGGGCACGCTTGACCCGGAACTCGAGCTTCTCTGCGGTGTTTGCCGGTTGTGTTTTCAGCCGGTTGAGCGTCGCCTGCGCCATAGTACGTACTCGCTGAAGCCCAGGAGCGCGTCGACCTCAACAGCGTCATACTCTCGGTGGGCAATATCATCATCGTGGTCGAAGGGACGGCGGGGCTCGGTCCGGGTGGCGCTGAGGCTTGCTGGATGATACACGGTGCCGGTGGAGGACTTTAGAGCGCTGCGGTCGCCCCGGGGATCTCGCGACCCGCAAAGCGAGGGTCACCGCCGCTCGCTATCAAAGAATCAACCACTCCCCGGTTCGTTTCGTCACCTTCAGCAAAGCCTGATGCGGGAGCATGGATCGTTAAACAATTAAACTTTGATAACATTAACGCCGTATGGGTGAAATAAAGCAATACTGGCGGTCGGACGCATCCGCTGGACTGGTCGTTTTCCTGGTGGCGCTGCCCTTGTGCCTCGGCATCGCCCTGGCCAGCGGCGCTCCGCTGTTCGCGGGAGTCTTAGCCGGGATCATCGGTGGCACGCTGGTGGCGCTGCTGTCGGGCTCGGAGGTGAGCGTCAGCGGACCGGCTGCGGGATTGGCCGTCATTGTCGCCACCGCCATTCAGCATTTGGGCAGCTTTCCCGTCTTTCAAGCCGCCATCGTCCTGGCCGGCGTGGTCCAGATCGTCTTTGGCGCGTTGCGCTTCGGGTCAGTGGCCAACTATGTGCCGAGTTCGGTGCTGAAGGGCATGCTGGCTGGTATTGGTCTCGTGATTATCCTGAAGCAGATTCCGCACGCCGTAGGCCGCGATAACGACTACGAGGGCGACTTTTCTTTCCTCGAGCGCGCGGGTGAGAACACGTTTACCGACATCGTCAAGGCGCTGCTGACCAGCAACGGCGAAGCGATCCTGATTTCGCTGGCGTGTATGGCTCTGCTGCTGGCTTGGGAGACGAAGTGGATGCGGCAGCACCGGCTTACGACGATGATTCCGGGCGCTCTGGCAGCCGTAGTATTGGGTACCGGCTTGAACGAAACGTTCCGGGCATTGTTCCCCAATTTCTACTTGCGGGCGGAGGATGGCCACTTGGTGGCGTTGCCGGTGTTGAACGGGGCGGATGCCTTCGCGAAACTGTTCTCGTTCCCTGATTTCGGCGCCTTGGTGCGTCCGGAAATCCGTCAAGAAGTGTGGATCACCGCGCTGACTTTGGCGGTGGTCGCCAGCCTCGAAACCCTGTTGTCGCTCGAGGCGGCGGACAAGCTAGACCCCTTCCGCCGCGTCTCCTCGCCAAACCGCGAGCTCTTCGCGCAAGGAGCCGGAAACCTCTGCAGCGGGCTCGTCGGTGGCCTACCTATCACCTCCGTGGTGGTTCGTACCTCCGCCAACATCTACTCCGGCGGCCGCACGCGGATGTCGATCATCTTTCATGGCTGTCTGCTGTTGCTAGCCGTGCTGCTGATTCCCACGTGGCTCAACCGGGTTCCGCTTTCGTGCCTGGCGGCGGTTCTGATCCTGGTGGGCTACAAGCTGTGTCACCCAAAGTTGTTTCGCGGATTGTACGCCGCGGGATACGCCCAATTTCTGCCGTTCATCGCCACCGTCCTGGGCGTGGTGCTGATCGACCTGCTGAAGGGCGTTTTGATCGGACTCGCCGTGGGCCTGTTCTTCGTCCTGCGCGCTAATCACCATAAGCCGACGACCGTCGTAAACGATGGGGACCTCTATTTACTGCGCTTCAACAAAGACATGTCGTTCTTGAACAAGGCCGACCTGAAGCTGCAATTAGCGGCCATTCCCGATGGGGCTCAGCTCCTCATCGATGGCCACAACGCGACCTTTGTCGACACCGATATCGACGACGTGATCGGCGACTTCCTGGAGAACGCGCGCCACCGCCGAATTAAAGTGGAATTGAAGAAAACGAATGGCTCGGCCAGAAATTTGGCCTCAATGACGGGAAAAGGATAAGCCTTGGAATCTCATAAAAAACTGTTGTTAGCGAATAAGGCCTGGGTGCAGGACAAACTGAATGTTCATCCGGAGTATTTCGCGCGAATGGAAAAGGCCCAAACCCCCGAGTACCTATGGATTGGTTGTTCGGATAGCCGGGTGCCGGCCGAAGAGGTGACGGGTCGTGAATCGGGCGAGCTCTTCGTGCATCGGAATATCGCGAATCTGGTGATTCATACGGACTTCAATATGCTGAGCGTATTGCAATATGCGGTCGAAGTTTTGAAGGTGAAGCATGTGATCGTCTGCGGGCATTACGGCTGCGGCGGTATCCTAAACGCGCTTTCCCACAAGCATTTGGGGCTGATCAATAAGTGGCTGCGGCACATCAAGGATATTTATCGTTTTCATCGCCGGGAACTGGACGCGATTGCGGACGAGAATTTGAAATGGCGCCGGCTGGTGGAGCTGAACGTGATGGAGCAGGTGACGAATTTGGCGGAGACGTCGATCGTGCAACAGGTTTGGGCGCATGGCGGAGACTTAACCGTTCATGGCTGGGTATACGATCTGCACTCCGGGCTCCTAAAGGAGCAGGCGCTGATGAATGCGGAGAGTCCGCTGGACCCGATCTTTAAGTTCGACTTTGAAGCCAAGTAGTCGCTAGTCGCGCGAACTGCCCATCGACTCCAGTTCCTTCCACATGTCTTCGTGCTCGTCCCACTTGGGCGTTTCGCGACCCGAGATCTGGAGTTGGGCGATATTCATGGTCCCGTGGCCATAAGGGCAAATGTACTCCATCATCGGTCGACCAAAGAGCGTGGCTCGGCCCCAGGACCCGGTGGCTACCGGCATGCGGAGGCGGGTGGCGCACGTGCGGCAGCGATAGCGCTGATCCACCAGCGCCGCCCAGCAGAGGCCGCAGATGGCCAGGAACCAGAAGGCGGTGAGCAGCAGCCCCGGCAAGTCCGCCATCGGCTTTTGCCCGTGCAAAAGCGTCTCCTTCGGAACCCGGAGTAACTCGTCGATCAGCCGACTGGTGCCCCAGGCAAAGCCAGCAATCCCGGCGATCTTCGCCCACAGCAAACCCCAATATTTCATGGATCGTTTTCCCTTCAGGGACGCTTACCCTTTCAGACTGTTCCATCGGGAAAAAGTTCCCAAAACTTTCGTACTACCAGTGAATTCTGAGGGGGAGTAGGAAGATGCGGCACAATAGAGGCAGGAGCGCGAAGGTATGACGAGCGTTACGATTCACATTCCCGATGACATGGCGCGCAGCCTGCAGGGGATCGCCGCGTCTCGGCACCAGACTTTAGAGGAGCTGGCCTTGGAAGGTTTGACCTCCTTGACCCAACCGAAGCTGAAACAGCCCCGAGGTTCCGCGGCGGCCCTTTTGCAGGTGATGCGTGACCCGCCCTATTTGTCGAAAGAGGACGTCGACGCGCTCGAAGCGGCGATCTTTTCCGGACGGCAGGCGGCAGAGGGCGGCGACATCTTCTCGGACTAAGCGGGCTCTTGATCTATCTTCTCGATACCAACGTGGCAAGCGCCATCATGCGGGATGATCCGCGCATCCAGGCTTGGCTATCGGTCCTGTCGGCGGATGAGCAAATCGTGCTTTGCCCCATCGTTCGGGGCGAGATTCTTTATGGCATTGAACGCTTACCCGAAGGCAAGCGCCGAACTGGGTTACGCGAGAAGGCTGAGAGTTTGTTTGCCAACTTGCCCTGTGAGGTGATTCCTCCACAAGCTGATGAGGTGTACGCTCGCATCAAGGCTTGGCAGCATCGCCGTGGCTTTTCGATGAGCGACAATGACCTCTGGATCGCTGCCACGGCCATCGCGATCGAGGCCACCTTAGTCAGCCTGGATGGCGATTTCGGACGCATCGACGGGCTCTCCCTCCTGCGCCCCTGAGTTGGGCTCTAAGACGCCGCGCCCCAAAACGCGATATGCTGAGGCTCCATGAAGAGTATCCTCTTAACCCTAGCCCTTGCGGCGACCCTTGCCGCAGATATGACCCCGGATCAGAAGGCGGTTCTCGCCAATGTCGACAGCCTCGCGGCTGCCATTCAGAAAGGCGATGGCGCCACCATTGCCTCCTTGATGGCCGAAGACCTCATGTACAGCCACTCGAATGCGAAGCTGGAAAACAAGGCCGAAGCCGTCGCCGCGATGGTGAAAGCCAAGAATAAGTTAGTATTTTCGCCGGCGCCCACCATCACCATCCACAGCAACACGGCCACCGTACGCGGATTCGTGACGACGCAGAGCACGCAGGACGGCAAGCCGGTGACCTTGAAGCTCAACATTCTGCAGGTATGGTCGAAGGAGGGCCCGAAGTGGCTCCTGGTGGCCCGGCAGGCTACGCGTCTGATTCCCCAGTAAGCCTACAATGAGCAGGTGCGGTTAACTTTTCTCGACTGGGCCGTCGTGGCCTTGTACTTCGCGTTTAACATCGGCATCGGCTTTTATTACAAGGCGCGCGCCGGGAAGAACACCAGCGAGTTCTTCCTCGGCGGGCGCGACGTGCCTTGGTGGTTGGCCGGAACGTCGATGGTGGCGACTACTTTTGCGGCCGACACTCCGCTCGTCGTTACGGGGTTAGTCGCCAAAAACGGCATCGCCGGCAATTGGATCTGGTGGAACTATATCGCCGGCGGCATGCTGACCGTGTTTCTCTTCGCGCGCCTGTGGCGTCGCAGCGGCGTCACCACGGACATTGAGTTTTCGGAAATTCGCTACGCCGGTAAGCCCGCCGCCTTTCTGCGCGGCTTTCGCTCCATTTACCTCGGCCTGCCCATCAACTGCATCATCCTGGGCTGGGTGAATCTGGCCATGGTGAAAATTCTGGTGCTGGTACTCGGCATCTCGAAGGGCGAAGCGTTGCTGGTCGTCATTGGCTTAATCGCCATCACGTCGTTCATCTCGGCGCTCTCTGGCTTGTGGGGTGTGCTGGTCACCGATGCCTTCCAGTTCGTGATCAAGATGGGCATGGTGGTGGTGCTGGCCGTGGCCGCCGTGGGGGCCGTGGGAGGGCTGGACCAATTGAAGGCCAAGCTGGCGGTGCTGGACGCGGCGCGCGGCAAGGGCTCTTCGCTCGACATGATTCCAGACCTGGACTCGTCCTGGATGCCGCTGGTCAGCTTCTGCGTCTTCATCGGCATGCAGTGGTGGGCCAGTTGGTACCCGGGCGCTGAACCCGGCGGCGGTGGCTACGTCGCCCAACGCATGTTTTGCGCTAAGGACGAGCGCCATTCGCTGCTGGCCACGCTTTGGTTCAATGTTGCCCATTTCGCCATTCGTCCGTGGCCGTGGATCATCACCGCGCTGGCGTCGATGGTACTTTACCCGGACTTAGTGGACAAAGAAACGGGCTATGTCAAGGTGATGATCGAGTATCTGCCGCCTTACTTACGCGGGCTGATGCTGGCGGCCTTTGCGGCGGCTTATATGTCCACCATCGCCACGCAGTTGAACTGGGGCGCCAGTTACTTAGTGAATGACTTCTACCGCCGTTTTCTGAAGCCGCATGAGTCCGATCAGCATTATGTGCGTATGTCGCAGGTGGCCACCGTGTTGATCACTCTCGTCTCGATTGTCGTTACTTACAACCTCAACTCAATCGAGGCGCCCTGGAAGTACTTACTCGCCATCGGTGCCGGCACCGGGCTGGTCCTGTTACTGCGTTGGTACTGGTGGCGCATCAACGCTTGGAGCGAAGTTTCGGCCATGATCTTCGCCGCCGCTACGTCGCTCTACTTACAGCTGGGGACCTCTTTGAATGGCGATGATCCGCGCGACTTCGCCTGGATCATGATCTACACCACGGCCATCACCACCGGCGGCTGGCTGATCGTCACGTATCTTACCCCGCCCGAGGACGAACAGGTATTGAAGAATTTCTACCGCAAGACGCACCCCTCCGTCTTCGGCTGGGGACCCATCGCGCGCCAAATGCCGGAGTGCCAAAAGGGCGGTGCCAGTGGCCACGATCTGCTCTGTTGGCTGGCCGGCTGTATCTTAATTTACGGCTGCCTTTTTGGCACGGGCAAGATCCTGCTGGGCTCATTTGCCCAGGGCGTGGGCATGCTCGCCGTGGGCCTGGCCGCCGGCGCCTATATCTACTGGGACCTTTCCAAGCGCGGTTGGAATGCCGTGGTGGATTGAGGACATCGGACCGGTCTAGGCTTTGACCGCGTGATATATAACTTGTTTTCGAGGGATGATTCACTCGCCTACTAGCCCACAGCGTCAGCTGTGGGGCACAATCCGCTTAAAACGCACCCCACAGCTCACGCTGTGGGCTGGTAACTTGCCCCGCGTTTGTCGAGTTGGCCCCGAATTACTAAAACGCACCCCACAGCTCACGCTGTGGGCTAGTAGCGCGAAAAGGTAATCTTCAGCGGTCAGAGTACTAGACTAGCCTATGTAGAGACGAGGAATCGGGCCAGGGGGCCCGACCTACTTCTGGGAGATCTGCTTACCTTTCTAGCGGCAAGCCGGAATC
>JAYVRS010000365.1:0-2046 GCA_043776185.1 Bryobacteraceae bacterium
GAGCGGCGAGGCTGCTGCGAAGGAGGGCGGCGATCTCGGGGCGTTTTACGCTTCCCGGGAGGAGACGCGATGCGGCTGGCTCGGCGGTCAGAAGCCCAAATTTTTCCGAAGTTCGCTGCGCCCCAGCAGATGACACTATGACGTCGACACAAGACATTTTGTCCGCGGGACCAGGACAACTTGTCTCCGGGGTGGAGATTGGTTCCCAGGTGGCCATAAGAGAATCAATAGCTTAGCGGGAGCGCGGGTTTGGCCTGGCACATGCATAGGTAGGGGCATGCGAATCAGTCAACTCTCAGCGCTCATCATCGCCGCGGCCGGCTTTAGTTTTGCGGCTTCTGTCTCGAAAGACCTCCAGAATCTGCCGGCGACCGCCGTGACGGATGTCATCGTCCAGTTCAACGCCAGCCCGACGGCGACCCAGCTTGGCAAGGTGAGGGCCAGGGGGGGCGCGCTGAAGAGGCAGTTCAGAAAGCAACCCGCGCTGGCACTCTATAGTCTGCCCACCGCGTCGGTGGACGATTTGTTGCTGAATCTGGATGTGAAGTTTGCATCCAAGGACCGTCCGCTGTCCGGCAAGCTCGACTATGCCAACCCGGCGGTGGGCGCGCCGCTGGCTTTCAGCAGCGGCTGGGATGGTTCCAATATCGGGATCGCCGTCATCGATAGCGGGGTGGATACCACCCATCCGGATCTTACCGGTCGCGTGGTGTATTCCGAGAACTTCGTGGTGGGCGAGACCACGACGGCAGACCCCTTCGGACATGGAACGCATGTGGCCGTGATCGCGGCAGGGAACGCCGCCGCATCGACCGGCAGCAACAGCACTTCCGTGGTGTTTCGGGGCATCGCGCCAGGAGCGAAGATCATCAATTTCCGGGTCCTGAATGGACAAGGCGCGGGAACGGACAGCGCGTTGATCAGCGCCATTGATCGGGCGATAGAGCTGAAGGCTACTTACAACATCCGGGTGATCAATCTCTCGCTCGGACGGGCGATCTTCGAGTCCTACACGTTGGACCCTCTTTGCCGCGCCGTGGAATCGGCCTGGAAGGCCGGGATTGTGGTGGTGGTGGCGGCCGGGAACGGAGGCCGTAACACCAGCATGGGAACGAGTGGATACAGCACGATTACCTCACCGGGCAATGACCCCTTTATCTTGACCGTGGGTGCCACCAAAGATATGAAGACCGCGAGCCGGGGCGATGACCTGGTGACCACTTACAGCTCGAAAGGGCCGACGCTGATCGATCACATTGTCAAGCCGGACGTTGTAGCGCCGGGCAATCTGATCATCGCGGGTAAGGTGCCTGGTGGCACGCTGATCTCCGCGTATCCCGAGAATGAAGTGCCAAAGGACTACTATCTGTCGATCGGTTCCACGAAGCCATCGTCGGACTACTTCACGCTGAGCGGCACGAGTATGTCGGCTCCGGTGGTCTCCGGCATTGTGGCGGCGATGATCGAAAAGAGCTCGACGCTGACGCCGGATCTGGCGAAGGCCCGCCTGATGCGGACCGCCACCAAGGCTTTTCCCTGGTCTTATACCTTTACCGATTCGACGACGGGCGGTACTTACACGGTGACGCACGACATCTTCACCATGGGTGCCGGTTACGTCGACATGAATGCGGCGCTGAATGATAGTTCTACCGGAACCGGCGCGGCTCTCTCACCGAAGGCGGTTTTCGATACGATCACCGGTGCGGTTTGGATGAATTACAACCACTTAGCCGGTACCAACGTGGTGTGGGGCTCCAACGTGGTGTGGGGCTCCAATGTGGTGTGGGGATCCAACGTTGTCTGGGGCAGCGCTTCGGTGGCGGATACTTTGGTGAAGGGCACCAACGTGGTGTGGGGCGAAAGCACCGTCTCCGGATTCAACGTGGTCTGGGGCGAGAACGTGGTGTGGGGTTCCAACGTGGTGTGGGGCGAAATGTTCGCACTGGCCTTGTCGGCTAAGGGCGATAAGTAGCATCCAGTTAGAAGCTTGAGAACAAAAGAAAGTAACCACACCATGAAATCCATGATCAAGACGGCCAGCTT
>JAYVRS010000366.1:0-2044 GCA_043776185.1 Bryobacteraceae bacterium
GGTTCCTTGCGAATGGCGTCAATCGAGTAATAGACCTGCACCACGCCTTCCTCGGAGAGTTGCTGAATGCCTTTACGAAATTGTTTATTCCGCGAAACATCGTCATTGTGCAAGTTACAAAAGAGTTCCGGCGGAAAGTTCGGCATCCGCTCGTACTCAATCGTATCGTCCGTACTTAGAGTGTCACCGATCGTGAAAAGCCCAGGATTCACCACGCCCACCACATCGCCCGGAAAGGCCTCGTCAATTGTCTCGCGATCACGCGCAAAAAGGCGGTGCAGCCGCGTCATGCGAATCTTGCGCCCCAGCCGCGGGTGGTTCACCAGCATGTCCCGCTCAAAACGGCCGGAACACACGCGCAGGATGGCCATGCTGTCGCGATGATGGGGGTCCATGTTGCCCTGGATCTTGAAAACAAAAGCAGAGAATTGGTCCGATTGCGGCTCAATCGGCACGTCTTTGCTCAGCCGCGGCGCGGGTGACGGGGCCAAGCGAACCAGCGCTTCCAGAAACTCTTCGACGCCGAAGTTATTCATGGCGCTGCCGAAAAATACGGGCGTTTGCTCGCCGCGCAGAAACCGTGGTTCATCAAAGTCAGAAACGGCCGCCCCGAGTAAGGCCAGGGTCTCGCGAAGTTGTTGTGCATCCTCCTGGCCGACTAGCTCTTCGAGGGCCGAGTCGTCCAGCGACCGCGTCCAAGCTTCGGCCTTCAACTGGCCACTAGCGACGCGATCGAACTGCAGCAGGCGACGAGTGGCTAAGTCGATCACCCCGCGAAACCGATTTCCTGATCCTACGGGCCAGTTAATCGGGCAAACCGCGATGCCCAACATCTGTTCCACTTCGTCGATTAACTCGAGCGGATCGCGGCCGTGATGATCCATCTTGTTGATGAAGGTGAGGATGGGAAGGTTGCGCAATCGGCAGGCTTCAAACAGCTTGCGGGTCTGGGGTTCGATGCCCTTCCCGCTATCGAGCACCATCACCGCGCTATCGACGGCGGTCAAGGTGCGATAGGTATCTTCGCTAAAGTCCTGGTGACCCGGCGTGTCCAGCAGATTGAAGAGGCAACCGCCATACTCAAACTGCAACACGGTGGAGGAGATACTGATACCACGGGCCTGTTCAATCGCCATCCAATCGGAGGTGGCGTGGCCGCGATTGCGTTTGGGACGCACCGAGCCGGCCGCGTGGACCGCGCCCGCATAGAGCAACAGCTTTTCGGTCAAGGTGGTCTTGCCGGCATCGGGATGCGAGATGATGGCGAAGGTCCGGCGGCGAGCGATCTCCGCCGCGAAAGCGGGATCGGCGTGGTGAGAAATCGTAGGATTCGGGATGGACTCGGTCGACAAGGCTACTCCAATAAACTCAGTGGCAGGGGTGATTCAGAGAAGGCTTGTTGCGTCACATCGGCACTTCTGATTGTGGAATGTGGCCGGACGCTTGTCAATCCGGGTGCGCCGCTATATGATGTGGCAATGCTCCCGTACCGCCGTCTCCTTTTGGCTTTCACCCTTTGCGCTGCTGTCCAGATTGGGGGCTTTGCCCAACCTCCGGCGGTGGGGACGCGTCCTCCCCGGGGAATGAAGATGCCCGACGCCCTGGTTATCGACGAACATGCCGGCTTCGAATCGATCTTCGACGGCACGCTGAAGAATTGGGACGGGGACCCTAAGATCTGGCGGGCCGAAGACAACTCCATCATTGGCGAAACCACCAAGGACAACGCGCTCAAGATCAACACCTTCATCGTCTATCGCGGGGACAAGCCCAAGGACTTCGAACTCAAGATGGAGTTTCGCATGAACTCCACCAATAGCGGCATCCAGTACCGCAGTGTGGAACTGCCGGACCTGGGCAAATGGGTGCTAAAGGGTTACCAGGCCGACATGGATTTCGTCAATACTTTTACCGGCATGCTCTACGAAGAGCGGGGCCGGGGAATCATGGCTTTGCGCGGCCAGATGACTTACACCGAGCCCGGCAAGAACGCCCGGGTGATCGGCCAGCTGCAGGATGGGGACGAGTTAAAAGGTTACATCAA
>JAYVRS010000367.1:0-6582 GCA_043776185.1 Bryobacteraceae bacterium
AGAGTCTGGAAGCGCCGCCAGACCTCGAAGCGCAACTGTTCGGCGCGGGCGAGGTCGGCGCCGGTGAGCTTGAGGCCTTGCTCCACTTCGCGCAGCAGAGTGTCTTTGTAGAGGGCGCGATGGGTGCGGATGGCTTCGCCGTGGGCGGCGGCGGAGCGCCAGGCGCGCAGGGTTTTGAAGGCGAAGTCGGCACCGGTGAAGTCGGGTTCCGCAGATTCGACGACGCAGCCGAGGCTTTCGAAAACCTTCTGTTGCGCGTTGATCACGGTGGTGATGCGCGAGTCGAAGGGCAATCCGCCGAGGTCCTTGAACCAGGCGATGCGGACTCCTTTGAAGCTACGGGAGAGGGGTTGCTGGAAAGTGCTGCCGGGTTCAGGAAGCGAGAGCGGCGCGGCGGGGTGCGCGCCGGCGATGGTCGCGAGCAACAGGGCCAGGTCACTGACGGAACGGGCCATGGGCCCGGGGGTGGAGAGGGCGAAGAAGCCTTCGATGGGCACGCGGCCGGCCGAGGGGCGGAAGCCGACGACATTGCAAAAGGCGGCGGGATTGCGCAGCGAGCCGCCGAGGTCGCTGCCGTCGGCGATGGGCAGCATGCCGGAGGCTAGGGCCACGGCCGCGCCGCCACTGGAGCCGCCGCAGGTTTTGGACGGGTCATAGGGGTTCAGCGTCGCGCCGAAGACGGTGTTAAACGTCTGGGAGCCGGCCCCGAATTCAGGCGTGTTCGTTTTGCCGATCAGGATGGCCCCGGCTTGTCGAATGCGCTGAACGATGATGTCGTCAGTGACGGGGACATGGTCTTTGAAGAGCGGGGAACCGAAGGTGGTGCGGATGCCCCTGGTATTCACCAAATCCTTATGGGCGATCGGGAGGCCGTGCAGCGGGCCCAACGCCCCTTTCTTGGCTTGCCACTCGTCGGCGGCCAAGGCGGCCTTTTGGGCTTGGTCGGCGACCAGGGTCACGATGGCGTTTAGCTTCGGATTGACGCGCTCGATTTGCTTGAGGTGGGCCGCCAGAAGTTCGCGGGCCGAGAGCTTTTTGGCGCGAATTAGTTGGGCCATTTCGACGGCGCTTTTGTAATGGAGGTCGTCCGCCGCCTTAATTTGAGTGGTGGCGGCCAAGCTCAGCACGGCTCCTCGTCGCGAGAGATCCATGGTTCGATCCATGGGGTTACTTGGCCTGGATCGAGATCAAGTATTCCACCAATCGCCGGACGCGGACGAGGCCGAAGTCCTGATCGTTTTCCACTTTGTGGAAGACCGGTCCCCACACCGGCATCTGCTCGGAGCCATGGGCGGTGCGGGCATTCTTTTGTTCGCCGAGGATGATCTTTTCTATGGCCTCACGCGGGAACTTGCCGCGATTCCGTTTGGAGATGGTGGTCAAGTCGGCCAGCGGCCCTTTGAGGGCGGCTGCAACGGGTCCGTCGCCTTTGCCCATTGTGCCGTGGCAGGAGGCGCAATAAGCCAAGTAAAGGTCCTTGCCCTCCATGGAGGCAATTAGCTTACGCGGTGACTTCTCCTGTCCAAATACAATCGAGACAGCCAGCAAAAAGATCAATGATATGCGCGACATTCTGCCCTCCATCCGTGAGTATAGACCCTACGCCGTGCCGGAAGGATCCCCGGCGCGGTGGCGTTTCTTTTGCAGCGCTGCCTCTGCCTCGGCGGAAGTGGCCATGATCAGCGCACCCATCTTGGGATTCGTGGGTACGATATCGGGTGGCAGCCCCTGCGCGATGAGCGCCGCGGTCATCACCGGTCCCACGGAGGCAATTACGACGCGATGCGCGAGGCTGTCCATCACCTCGCCTTCGATTCCCAGGTCCCGGGCGATCTCAAGCAGGTGGTCCAGTTGAATGGAAGATGTGAAAACCGCCACGTCGAATTCCTGGCGCGCCAAGCGCCGGGCGGCTTCGCGCAGGGGTTCGATATCTTCCGGTAGCTCCCAGCGATAGAGGGCGAAAGGCGTCACCGTGGCACCCATCGCTTCCAGCGCGGCGTTCATCTCTAAATTGGGCCGCCCATATTCCTGCACGGCAATCCGCCGTTCGGGCCGGGGCGCGATGGCCGCCACGATCTCCTTCCACGTGTTGGGCTCGGGAATCAGGATGGCGATTGGCACCTGCAGCGCCCGTAGCACTGGCACGGGCTTGGTGCCGCGCGAGATGATCAACGCGCGACGCAGTGCGGCAGACAGCCGCTCCACTGGCATCTGCGTGATGACTACATCGCGTAGAAAGGTGAGCCCGACACCGGTCATGCAGACGATGATGTCGAAGTCGCCAGCCTCTAATTGTTCGACAAACCGGATCGCAATGGAATGGTCTTCCACGGCGCGCTCCCGGACGGAGGGTGCGACAAAAGCGATACCGGATTGCCGCACAATCAGTGACTCGATATCCTTGGCGCGGCGACTTTCGAGGCTAAGTACCTGTAATCCCGCAAGCGACATAAATAGTGGATCAGCGCTCCTTCCCACTGAGTATCGCAGAATCTTCATCCTGGTCAATCATTTAGGTGCCATTTCCATCCCTGCTGATGGTAGTCATAGAAAACTTCTTCTTGTCTTCCGCGCCGCCTCGGAGAATACTGGTGGTGTAGCTTATCGGTCGCGTTAACGAACGGGTTCAACGCAACTACTAGGGCAACAGCCTGATGTCGTTTTCGGAGCCCGTATTCCTCCGTTCTTTCTGCCCACGTGTTGAGCAGAGCATTCGCTGAAGTCAAACAGTTGAATAGAACCAGAGGAGTCCGCACGCATGCCGAAGGTGTATCTCACGGGCGCCGGTCCAGGCGATCCCGATCTTCTTACCGTCAAAGCCGCCCGCCTCATCGCGCAAGCCGATGTCGTCATCTATGACCGTTTGGTGAGCGCTGAGATTCTGGCGCTGGCCCGTCCGGACGCACTCCTCCTTTTCGGGGGCAAGCAGCAGGGCGAGCAAGAGCGCATTCAAAACGAAATTCAGGAGTTACTACTGGCGCATGCCGCGCCGGGCCGGTTGGTCGTTCGCCTCAAAGGTGGCGATCCGATGGTTTTCGGCCGGGGAGCCGAGGAATGGAGTTTCCTGGCCAGCCACGGGATCGACGTCGAGTTAGTGCCCGGCATCAGCGCGGCGCTGGCCGTGCCGTCGCTGGCCGGTATTCCGCCGACGCTTCGTGGCGTCGCGGTGAGCTTCGCCGTGATTACTGGTCATCGCCAAAACATGGAGGCCCAGGAATGGGCTCGTTACCTGATGGTGGACACGCTGGTGGTGTTGATGGGCATTGAGAATCGTCAGCAAATCGCGCGGAACCTGATCCAGGCCGGTCGAAGCTCCGAAGAGCCGGTAGCGTTTATCGAACGGGGTTCCACCGATCGCGAACGCGTGGTGATTTCGAAGCTCAGCGAAGTCGCCCGTGGCCAAGTGGATGTCGCGTCACCAGCCGTTTTTGTAATTGGCCAAGTGGTGCGCATGCGGACGCATTTGAAGCGTCTTGCGGAACAGACTCCCCGAGCGGTTCATGCCGCTCATCCTGTTACGGCCTAGTCACCCTCTCTCTCTTCTTACTTATGTCGCTTCCACTCATACAACGCGCACGGGAGGACGGAGTTACTTTCGTTCTAGCACCTTCTTTGAAGGCCAAGAAATCGTCTGGCCTGTATCAAATCGCGACCGCGCCCGAAGCGCGCATCCCCTCGCGGAAGCCGGATGCGGGCGAACAATACCGGTTCCACTTCGACATGAGTAAGTGCATCGGTTGTAAGTGCTGCGTGGTGGCCTGCAATGAACAAAACGGAAACCCGGCGGCTATCCAGTGGCGTCGCGTAGGTGAAATTGAAGGCGGTTACTATCCCGACACCAGCCGCTTCTACTTATCCATGGGTTGTAACCATTGCGTTGAGCCGACCTGCTTAACCGGGTGCCCCACCGAAGCCTACATCAAAGCCACCGATACCGGCGTAGTACTGCACAATGCCGACGATTGCATTGGCTGCCAATACTGCACGTGGAACTGCTCTTATGGCGTGCCGCAATATAACCCTGAGCGCGGCGTCGTCGGTAAGTGCGATATGTGCCACCATCGGCTGGCCGAAGACCGTGAGCCCGCGTGCGTCAGCGCTTGTCCGCAAGGCGCGATTGCCATCGAGATCGTTAACCTGGAGCAATGGCGGACGGAGTACTCCGAGTCCGCGAATGCCCCGGGGCTGCCCTCGGCGGATGACTCGCTTTCTACGACGCGGTTGACGCTGCCGGCGAAGCTGCCGCCCGATACGGGCCAAGTGAATGCCTGGCGCGTGAAGCCGGAACATCCGCACTGGCCGCTGGTAATTATGCTGGTGCTTACCCAGCTATCGGTGGGAGCCTTTACCGCCATCTGGCTGCTGGACGCTCTGGTTGGAACCGATGTTCCCTTTACCGCGGCCCTCGCCTCGTTCGCGGCGGGTGCCATGGCCCTCGCTGCCTCGACGCTCCACTTAGGCCGGCCTGCCTTTGCGTGGCGAGCACTCAGGATGTGGAAGCGATCCTGGCTCAGCCGCGAAGTGCTGGTGTTCTCTCTATTTTCCGTGGTCGCCAGCGTTTATTCGGCGGCGTTGGGCGCGAAAGTGGAAGGGCTAGCCGCGCTGGGTGCACTTACTGCGTTTCTGGGAATTACCGGAATCATTTGTAGCGCTTTCATCTATCTCGTCCCAGCCCGACCCGCCTGGAACATGCGCTACACGATGATGGAGTTTCTGCTGACTGCGGCCACGCTAGGCCCCTTGTTTGCCTCCGCTGTCGGACTTAGTGCCAATCACTGGCTTAGCGATGCCGCCGCCGCCGGTGCCGCCGCGCAGTTACTTACTCAAACCCTGAAATTCCTTCGGCTGATCCGCTCGAATCAATACGAAAGACAGGCCTCGGCGCGCCTCCTTTCCGGCAGCCTTCGAAAGCCGCTGCTTTGGCGCAGCGCGCTGCTGGTGGCCGGCGGTGTGATGCTGCCGCTGCTCACCAGTGGTGCGCTCGCCTCGGTCGTCGCGCTCTTGATCGCACTGACCAGCGAAATTATCGGCAGGTATCTTTTCTTCGCCAGTGTCGTTCCGAAAAACATGGCGTCCACGTATCAGGTAGGGCAAGCCGCATGAGTCTCAAGAGCTTCCTTGGTTTCGACATTCGCGAGCAAGAGTACGCGTACGCCACCGACCCCATCACGGGATACACCAACGCGGGCAAGATTCCGGACAAGTGGGTGAAGACGACTTGCGGTTACTGCTCTGTCGGTTGCGGCATGCACATTGGCGTCAAGGACGGCAAGGCCGTCTCCGTGCGAGGCGACGAGAATCATCAGGCCAACTTCGGCAAACTCTGCCCCAAGGGGCTCTCCGAGCACTACACGCTCGACGCCCAAGATCGCCTCAAATATCCGCTGCTTCGCAAGAAGGGCAAGCTCGTCCGCGTCTCCTGGGCTGAAGCGCTGGCGACGATGACCACGAAGTTCCGCGAGGTGCAAGAGCGTTACGGTGCCCAATCGCTGGGAGTGATTAGCACCGGCCAATTGCTCACCGAAGAGTTCTACGCACTCGGCAAGCTGGTGCAACTCGGCTTCGGAACGAAGAATTTCTGCGGCAACACCACGCTCTGCATGGCGACCGCCGTGGCCGGCTACAAGCGCTCTTTCGGCAGCGACGGGCCGCCCGGCGCTTACGAGGATATGGAGAAGGCCGATGTGGTCATCCTGATCGGTGCCAACATCGCCGACAACCATCCGATGCTCTTTCAGCGGCTCGAGCAAAACCCGTCGAAACTGTTGATCGTCGTCGATCCGCGCGTCTCCAAAACGGCTATGATGGCCGATCTTCATCTACCCATCGCGCCGCGGGGCGATCTGGCCCTGCTGAATGGAATGGCCCACATTCTAATCAACACCGGCCTGATGGACGCGGGATATATCGAACGCCACACCACGGGTTTTGAGGCCTTCAAGACCTTTATCGCCAAGTACACGCCGGAATACACCGCCGAACTTACCGGCCTTGGCGAAGAGCTGATCTGGAAGACGGCCCTGGCTTACGGACAGGCCGAATCCGCCTTCATCGGCTGGACCATGGGCGTGAACCACAGCACCAAGGGCACGGAAACCGTAAACGCTATTGCGAACCTGACCCTGCTCACCGGGAAGATTGGCCGCGCTGGATCGTCGCCCTTCTCCATCACCGGCCAATGCAACGCCATGGGCACGCGTGAAACCGGCTTCACTTCCAGCCTTCCCGGCTATCGCAAATTCGAGAGTCAAAAGGACCGCGATGAAATCGCGGCACTATGGGGCATCGATGCCGCGCGCATCCCTACTTCACGCGGACTGGCTTACCCCGACATCATCGAAGCGGCGGTAAGGAGAAAGATCCGCGGACTGTGGATCATTGGCACTAACCCCATCGTTTCCTATCCCAATGTCGACGTCTTGAAACAAGCCTTAGCCGACCTGGAGTTTTTTGTGGTGCAAGATGGCTTTCATCCCACGCCCACCACCGAGCTAGCTGACTTAGTGCTCCCCGCTGCGATCTGGGGAGAAAAAGAAGGCACTTACACAAATTCTGAACGGCGCGTCAGCAAAGCCAACCGCG
>JAYVRS010000368.1:0-2044 GCA_043776185.1 Bryobacteraceae bacterium
GATCAGAAACCCTTTCACATTGGCCGCCGAGAATCCCTCGTGCAGATTCTTCGGAAATACCAGCAACGCCGTGCCCACAAAGCCCACCAACATCGCGGCCACCGTGCGGCGGCGTAAGTGCTCACCGCCCGGGATCAGCGCATCCAACCCCACCAGCCACAGCGGTGACGTGGTGATGTAAAGCGCCGCCAGACTCGACGGGATCAAAGTCTGCGCAAAGGCCAGCGCTCCACTCGACACGCCCAACGGCAACAGACCGTACAAAGCCGTAAAGAACAATTCGCGCCCGCGCGGAAACGTCGCACCGCGCAATGCCGCCACCGTTAGCAGCAAGGAACCCGAGATCAGAAAGCGCGTGGCCAGCAGCATCAGCGGCGGGAAGCTCTCGAGCCCCACCCGAATGGCCAAAAACGTCGTTCCCCAAAAGAAACAGACCGCAGCCAAGGCGGCATAAGGCTTCAAAAGAGCATGTGTGTGCCAAGGCACCACAGAAGAAGATTCGCTAGCCAATCCCTACCTTAGTACAATAACGGTTTGATCGTCACTCTTACCATCAATCCCGCGATTGACCGCAACGTCCTCGCCGACCGGCTGGTCTTCGATGACCGGGCCTACATTTTGGAGACCAGCGAAGCCGCCGGGGGACGCGGCATCATCTCTTCCAGCGTCATCCACGCCTTCGGCGGCAAAACCATCGCCATCGCCACCGCCGGCGGCGAAAATGGACCCCGCTTCAAGGAATTGCTGGGCCATCACAGCTTCCCCGTACACTTCGTCCCCATTCACCATCCCATTCGCAACAACCTCACCATCACCGACAAAAACGGCCTCTCCGTGAAGCTAAACGAACTCGGCGCGCCCATGTCGCAAGAGGAATTGGACAAAGTGGAGCAGACCGTCCTCAGCCGCCTGCCCAAAGCCGACTGGCTCATGCTCTGCGGCAGCGTCCCGCCCGGCGTGCCCCCGGACTTCTACCAGCGCCTCATCCGCCTCGCCCAGGCCCAAGGCGTCGAAACCCTGCTCGATACCGACAATCAGCCGCTCGAACTCGGCCTCGAAGCCGAGCCCACCGTCGTCAGCCCGAATCAGCAGGAGGCCGAGCGCCTGCTGAACCGCGCCCTTCTCACGCGCAGCAATTTTCTGGACGCCGTCGAGCGCATTCTCGACATGGGTGCCAAATCGGTGGTCCTGTCGCTGGGCAGCCGCGGCGCCATCGGCGGCATTCGCACCGATACGGGCGTGCGCGTGTGGGAAGCCGTCCCGCCGCGCATAGATGCCCTAAGCCCCATCGGCGCCGGTGACGCCTTAGCGGCGGCCTTCGTCTGGGCGCGCAAAAAGAAGAAGGAATTCTGGGAGGCCGTCCGCTGGGGAGTGGCCGCCGGCTCAGCGTCCGCCCAGTTGCCGGGCCTGCAACTCGCCAATCTCGAACAAGCGAAGCTCATCTACAAAAACGTCGAAGTGCGCCCGGTGAAATAGGCCCACCAGACAAACTGTCGGTCTGGGTTAAGACAAATTGTCCCAATCGCTGGGCCAAATGCCCTTCGTCTCACGTAAAATCAATCACTTACGAATTGGCTCGACGCATGCATTGGGAAAGGCATGACTTCCCGGAAATTGATTGAGATTCTGAAGCCAGGCCTAAGCCTGATGCTGACCGCGACGCTGGCCATGGGGCAGCAAGTTACGGGCTCCAACGGCGAGGCCCCCGCAGCTCGCGAACAGTCGGCGGTTTGGGGCGGGTTCAAGCCCGAGACCAACCATCCCCATGCGGCGCGGGATCTCGGCAGTTACCGGGAAAAGGAAGGTACGGAGGCGCTCCGGGGCGAAGACGAGATTGATGTCATCGTGCAATACCGCGACCATCCGGAGCAGAATGCCGAGCGCGCGGTAAAGCGTGGGGCCAAGGTGAAGGGACTCTTCACCAACGCCGTGCTGGCCCGCATGACCCGTCAAGCCGCCTTCGACCTGGCCTCCGACCCCGATGTGGTCTACGTCAGCCCGGACCGGGAAGTGGCCGCCTCCGGCGTGATCGACTATTCGTCCG
>JAYVRS010000369.1:0-2039 GCA_043776185.1 Bryobacteraceae bacterium
TGACCTCTGGCCGCTCTATCTCTTCCACGATTCCGCCGTCACCGTCAACTTCGCAGTCGACCGTTACACGCGCTGCTGGTTATCCACCCGCAACGACGGTGCCATCCACCTGAAGTCGCGCGACCTGGGCATCTCCGAAAGCTTTGCCTCGCTCGAAGCGCTGATGGCCGCGAAAAAGTATCGCTTGCCGCTCACCGCCTGGCAACTGCGCTTTTGGCAACCCGAAGTCGGCATCGATCTCGAAACCATCAGCGAGGCGCCCGCCGGGGCCGGCATCTCCGGCTCATCCTCCTTGATGATCACCGTCGCCAGCGCCCTCAATAAGCTCGCCAAGGCAGGCCACTCGCTCGAAAAGCTGCGCGAAATCGCCCAAAACATCGAAGCGCAGATCATCCAAGTGCCCACCGGTTGCCAGGACTATTACCCGGCCATGTACGGCGGCGTCAGCGCCATCGAGATGGACCCGGCCGGCATCAAGCGCATCGGCCTGCAACTCGACCTGCCCGAATTCGAGGAGCGCATCGTGCTCGCCTACACCGGCGAGCCGCGCAACTCCGGCATCAACAATTGGGAGGTGATGAAGAAGCACGTGGATGGCGACAAGGCCGTCCATCGCGCGTTCGACGAAATTTCGGCCATCGCCAATGGCGTGCGCACGGCCTTGGCGGCCTCCGATTGGGATGAGTTAGCGGCCTTGATTCGCGCCGAGTGGGGCCATCGCAAAAAGAACGCTCCCGGCATCACCACGCCGTTGATTGACCGCTTGGTGAAAGCCACCGCACGAGCCGGAGCCAAGGCCGCTAAGGTGTGCGGTGCCGGCGGCGGCGGCTGCGTATTCTTCCTGGTAGAGCGCGGATCGAAGGCCAAGGTGCAAGCCGTCATCGAACGCGAAGGCGCCCAAGTGCTGGATGTCCGCGTCGCCCCGCGCGGCGTCCAGGTCAGCACGAAAACCTAGGAATGCCCCTCCCAGACGGACATATCGGCGGATATACAGATCGCTATGGGCTCGCCGTGCGCGTCGGACTGTTCGCGTTTCTTGAACTCCTCAGCCTCATCATCTTCGGCTGGATGCTGGCCCCTTGGGCGGGCACCGTCGCCTCGGCCGCGCTGAGTACTTTTCTGGCCGCCGCCGTCACCAACATCTTCAGCGTCCGTATCTTTGAACGCCTCTCACTCGCCGACCTCGGCCTCGCCTGGAACCCGAGCTCCGTCCGCAATCTGGGCTGGGGGTTGGGCGGAGGAGTGCTCGCCGGTCTGGTGGTGCTGATCCCTCCGATGCTGGTCGGTGCGGCCAAGCTCGTACCCGCGCCGGACCAGCCCGCCAACCTCCGGAGCCTGTTGTTCGTCAGCGCCATGCTGGCCCTAGGCGTCGTCGGTGAAGAGCTCCTGTTTCGCGGCTACGGTTTCCAGCTTCTGCTGCGCCACGCCGGCCCATTTTCCACCATCCTGCCGGTGGCGATGCTCTTCGCCGCAGCGCACTCGGCGAATTTGAACGCCACGCCCCTGGGTCTCGTGAATACCTTCTTATGGGGAGTGCTGCTCGGCTTCGCCGTCATCCGCAGCGGCGACTTGTGGCTGCCCATCGGCCTGCACTTTGGCTGGAACTGGACTCTGCCGCTCTTCGGCGTGAACTTGAGCGGCTTCCGCATGTCCGTATCGGGCTATGTGCTCAACTGGAACGTCGGCCCCCTCTGGAGCGGCGGCGACTATGGTCCGGAGGCGAGCCTGCTTACCTTGGCCATGATGCCGCTGCTGGCGTGGGCCCTTTGGCGCGCGCCCGTGGCCACCCAGCGTCTGAAGTTGGTAAGCGAAGCTGAGAAATCCTAAAATAAAAAAGGCCAACCCGAAGGCTGGCCTTTTTCGTTAACTGGTAAAAACTACCAGCGGTTTCCGCCGCCGGAGCTGTTGCCGCCACGGCCACCACGGCCACCGCCGCCGCCGCCACGACCACCGCCATAACCGCCGCCGCCGCCGCCACGGTTGCCGAAGCCACCGCCGCCGCCGCCGCTGCCGCCCTGGGGCTTCGGACGCGCTTCATT
>JAYVRS010000370.1:0-6563 GCA_043776185.1 Bryobacteraceae bacterium
GCAAACGACACTGGCAAGATGGTGGAGGTCTGGAAGAAGCAAGCCGACGGCAAATGGAAGTGCGTCGCGGACATCTTCAACTCAGACTTGCCCCCCACGTCTCCGGCTCCTGCCCCACAAAAGAAATAGGCGCATCCAGCAAGGCCATGATGAAGGATATTGTCGAACTAGTCCGCTATCGGATCTGGCAATCGGGCCTCGATGGCCGGCTCCGCATCAGGAATCTGATCGAGTGCCTCCAGAAAGGCTTCCCGAGAAGAACGTGCTGCCCGCTCGGCGATCGACCGGCGCAGTGCAAAGTGTTCATCCAAGGTTGCCTGAATTACTCCGGCCACCGAAACCTGCTCCTGCGCTGCCAGTGCCTGCAATTGGTCCACTAACTCATTCGGGAAGGAGATGCTCTGTATCACCTTTCTATTATCGCCAAACTCCCTCGGCGTTACGACACGCATACCGTAGCTCTCGGCAAGGCCCAAGTGGCGCCGATTGAAGGTGACCACGTACTCGCACTGGCAACTAAGAACTGGAAAAGTGACTGGCACTAAGGATTCTAAGGATTCTGTTTCCCCACGTCGATGGTCCCATTTTCCCATTTTTGATGCGTCGCACCAATTGGGCTACAGACGGAACTTCTTGGTTTTGGTAATGTGGTTGGCATGCCATTCGAATTCGGAACCGGTGTAGCAACAGCGCGGCTTATTGGTGAGGCAGCTAAGAAGCTTCAGGACCTAACAAAGTCGTCCGATGTGGAGCTCGATAAGGTTCGAATTGAAGTCTCTGCTATGAGAGACCACGTTTTTACCATGCAGCAGGCATTGTCGGACGGTGACGAGGAAATTCGGAGTCTACGCCGGCAGTTGGACGAGCGGCACGAGGTAAAGCAAAAAGAAGCGGACTTACGGTTTGTGGAGGACGGCAGCTACTATGTGAGGGAAACCGAGCGGGAGAAGGGTGTGTTAAACGCATTATGCCCGGTGTGCTTCGGGACTGGGAAGTTCATCTCTATGTTGAAACTGTCGAATGGGGCTTTCCGTTGTGCGATTCACAAAGTTATGCATGAGACGAGCGCTTCTCGAGCGAAGGACGCGAGGGATTTAGCAGAATCGTACAACGATATGCAGCCAAGGGGTGGCCCTTGGTCTTGACTCTCCACCGACATCTCGGAGCGCTTGCCTCACGCGAAGAAAAGGGGTAAGAGAGGGAAATAGGGCCATCCACGGACTCTGTCGGAGTAAAATCTTTGTCGAACCTAAAATCAACAACTTACGGACTTGCGCCGCGAAAACTTGCCACGTAAGTTATTGATTCTGCGTACCCCAAATTTTCACTCTGACAGACTCCAAGGGGTGCCACGGGGTGGCTGGCGGCGACGGACAATCACTTCGCGCGCGAGTCGCACATGGACGAACTGGCGGTCGCACTCAAGATAGAACCCGCCGCGTTTCGCCTGAAGAATGCCACCGATCCGCGCCTGCGCGCGGTGATCGAAGCGGCGATGGAACGGTTCGGTTGGGGAAAGCGGACTGGAAAAGTGACTGGCACTCAGGATTTTCTACTGGCACTCAGGATTTTCTCTGTCTCACTCAAAGGGGTGCACTCAGCGGGGTGCCCCGTTTTTTCATATCCTCAGATTTGGCGCATTAAATCTAGTACTTACGTCGCAGTCTGTCGAAACTACCTACAAAAAGTACTCATAAGCCTATTACTCCCCGCAAAAGGGGATGGTAATACCCCTCATTTTAGTTGGTTAAATATGAGCAATTGCCCCTATTCTGAAGAGACAATCATGTTCCCCAACCCGAACCCCAATCAGGACCCGATGCAGGCTCCGCCGCTCCCGCCCCCCGATACGGAGCATCCGGAAGCAGAAACTAAAATTCCAGACGCTACAGAAGAACCGGCCCTTCGAAGCGTAGTTGCAGTACCGACCGGCGAGGAGGTCGGTGAAGATCTCACTTTCGAGCACTTCGACAACCGGACGATCGAAAACGACGACTTGCGCGACGCCGGGGCTGTAGCCTTCATGAGTGGGCGTGAACTTCTGGCAATCACGGCGGACCTAGATGCCAATCGCAAGGAGGCTACTGAGAGAGCAGAAACAATCGTCGCTCGGCGCAAAGCGGTTATCGACGCGCGACTAACGGCTAATACTGAGAAATTGAAAGTCCTAAAAGAGCAATTATTTAAGGCAGAACAATTGCGTGAGGAGCTAACGACCGAACATCGGACGGCCATGCAGGGCCTCGACTCCGCCGTAGGAGAGGCGTTAGCCCTAAGGCTGACTGCCGCCCATCGGCTCGCGCAATGGGGTGCCGAAGAGGCTGACGCGGAAGGCGAAGCCGACGACGTAACCGAACCCGCGAAGCCCGGTGCCCGCCCGATTCCGCTGCTAGACGAGACTTCTACTCATTTGCCACCTACTTACACAGATGTGCGCATTGCTACTCTCTGGCGTCGAATCCTTCGCGCTCGTTCGGAATGGGATAGCTCTCGAAAGCTGACGCTAGCTCTCGAAAGATGCGCCATCTCTCGGCCCATGACTCGCTTTCTCCTCGCCAGTGGCTACTTAGTGATCGGTGCGGCCGGCGGGGCACTCGGAAATCTCCTGCAAGAGTCCGACATCGGTAACCATTCGCTCGAGCAGTTGCTGTCCGGAATTCAGATGCGCCTTGGATTCGCTGGGGCCAATGGCACGGGGCCCTGGTGGCCCTCCAGCGGCCCATTGGTAAGCCTCGCCTTTTCCGCCCTTCTGATTCTCGCCATTGTTGGTGCCATTCTCGGAACGCTGAAGCTCATCTCACTGGCCTCAAAGGCTTTGCGATTGGATAGTCCGGAACTGACGCCAGAAGACGGCAACTTTCACGAGCACGAGGCTGAAGAGCCAAGCATGCTCTCAAAGCGATTCTACCGTTCCGTGCTGGAAGGCCAGAGGCGAATTCTTACAGTTGTTCCCGGCATCGCTTTAGCTCTATTCGGCCTATGTTTGTTCCTTGCCGTCGCGCCTACCTTTGCGGGATCTGCAGTTTCGGTCACGAAAAGCTCCATCGGTTTTGTAATCGCCGTCGCTTTCGCGGCTGCCGCTCAGGTCCTGTTTCGTCTAACCATTTACCCGACCATCCGCGAACGTCTCACTGGTCCGATAGCGCTGAGTGTCCTTCCTGCTAAAGTCTGGCTGGTTTATGTGGCTGCCGTCTTTCTGCTGACTGGGGCCATGGCGTTTGGGCCTGCTATTGAACGCTCCTTCGAAACATCGACTGTGCTGAATCCCAGCGCGGCGAAAGGGTCCTCAACATCAAACGCTCAGGCAAGTTCTGCGAATACGCCGGACGTGCGGCCCGTGGCTCCTTCTTCACCGGAGCGCCCTCGCTGGGCATTGCACACCGTCTGGTTCCTCACCGCCAGCACCTTACTAATTGCCTGCATGACGCTGGCCTTCGGCTCCTCCTTTGCGGGCAGTTTTCGCGAGGAATCGCGCATTCGCAAGATTCTGTTTGACATGGAGGAGTCTCTCGCCAAAACGATGCCCGGATGGCAGCGTAACCGCACTCGAGCCGACCACCGCGCGCAGGAGCATCGCGCCGCCACACGTCCCGTCGGCGTCACCTATGGCACTGACTGGCTGGAGCGTGATGCCATTGACCTATTCATGGAACGCTGTGTTACGTCGGCAGCCTTCGACCAAGACGGCATCAAGGAGTTGATCCGCCAGCACGCCCTATGTGTAGCCGCCGTTCGCCGACTAGGCCACGCCCGCTCAGCGCTCGAGCAAACAAATTCCCGCGTGGACCAGATTGCGGGGTTCATCGGCAGTACTGAAAAAAGCACACGCACTTACGAAAATAACCTCTTGCGAATTCAACAACAAGCGGACGGCATTTGTCTTTTGCTTCTCACGAAACACCAAGATCGGGTGAGAATGCTCAGCGAAGGATTCGCGGCAGCACGCCGAGCTTATACCCCAGAAGAAGCAGCGCCGAAATCGTTTCATGCTGTGGCCGGAGGAAAGTCATGAACTTCCAATCGATAGACACTAGCGGGCAATCCAACTCCGCCCCTCACGAGAGCGAACTGCTAAATCCGACTGTGGCTACGCTGCGGGACGAACCCGCCGGTCGCCCATCCTACTCTGACGCTAGCCGGCCAGTGGAAGGCACCACACCGACTTCTTACGACCATGCCGTTTGGGGCCTCGGTTGGTCCGATGGTCGTGCCGACACGACGAAAGGTATTCAGGAGCCCGTTAGCTACTTCGCCAACGAGGCGGAACTTGCGGCGAAAGAAGCGATCCGCCGGAGAATCCCGACCCTGGAACGTGCCAAACAACGACAAGCACTGGCTACTGCCGATGTCTCTGCCTGCGACCAAAAGCTGACAGCTCTTGAACAGCTTGAAAAGCGAATGGCTAGTTATTCCGTTTCCGTCAGTAAGACCTCGTATCGGGTATTCGCCGTTCTGCTGCTGTTAGCCGGAATTTTACTCATGATCGCTGATCTTCCCCTCACTGCGCAGCTCGCCGGAAAAAGTCTGGGCTTTACGGATGCGGTCTGTGTCAAGGATGGGAACGTGTTAAACGTGAGGCTCTCCGATTGTAACGACAACATCATCCGCGCCGAAAAGGTAGTGTTCTTCCTCCCGACGATGCTTCGCTATTTCCCTGAGATCTTTTTACTCGCCATCGGCCTTATGGCCTCCGGCTTTCTGTTCAAAGCCTGCATCGAAATTATTGCTCGGCATCACCAACATTGGCGCGAGCATCAGTTGAAGATTGTTGGCGCCATCTGCATGGCCATTTTCATGATCGGCACGCTGGCCTTGCTAGGCTTCGTGCGAGCCCAGACATTTACGGCCGAAACTGGGACTAAAATCGCGAAGCAGAATTCTCTTTTAAATGAGGCCAAAGGCGACCAGGCGCTAGAAGATAGGAGTAGACTCGAAAGCAAGGCCAGTGAGCTGAGCGCGGAAATTGCGGCCCGGCAAGGACCCGCAGTCACCTTGGGCTTCATTCTAATTACCATCCTGTTTCCCATTTCCAGCGGCATCTTGCTGTATCTTTCCGCCGGTGCCTGGCACCGTTTTCTGGCCTGCGATGGCTTGACCGTCAAGCGAGCAGAGTTGAAGGCTGACAGGGAACTGCTGGCGTCTCGTCTTGCCGACGCCGCCGCGGCGATAAAATCTGCCGAGCATGAAATTGCCGAATTGGGAAAATCTCAAAGTATCGAGACGCTCGGCGAACAGTGGGCAACCGTGTATGAGCATGGCAGAGAGCGAGGCGCTCTCGCAAAGCAGACGTTGGACATGAACCCTTCGCCTTACCAAAGAGCACTATACGCTATCGAACGTCGTCTCCGGGGTGCGGCTGCATGAAAGCCGGTCTGGCCATCGTGGCTGTGCTTGGCGTCATCGGTTGGTTGGTGTGGGGGGTGAACTCCAGCGCGACACCGCCGCAACTAGCGTCGACCGCTACTGAGCGGGTGTCTCTCATCCTCGATCTTACGGGCAGTACCAGCGCAGCTTACCCTGTAATGATCGACAGGGCTCGTAGTGTTGCGTCTAAGGGGAAGGTTGGCAGTCAACTCGCCGTGTTCGCTCTTGTCGGCAGTACGTCGACGTTGGAACCGTTGGCCCAGTATGAAGTCGCTTCCAATGACGAGCCGGCCAAGCAGATTGACCAACGGAAGTCATGGATTAAGCGAGCTGACCAGATCTTCGCTCGCGAGTGCCCGCCCACAAAGTCGGTGAGTGCTCCCCGCTGTAGGGATGGACGCAGTTGCCTCTATCGCGGTTTGAAAAGACGTCTTGAGCTAGATAGCAAAGCCTTGTACCCCGCAGACCGACTCACCATCTTCCTATTTACCGACGGTATGGAGGATTGCGAAGTCACGATGGAAACCGGAAGACCGCGTTTCGACCTCAATCGTTTCACCAATCCCGTGAAAGCTGCTGAAGCTAACGCCGCGTTCGAATCTTCACCGTCCGCAGAAGGAAAACGCACGAACTCCGCCCGTATTTTTCTTGTTCTCAACGAGGAGCAACTGATGGATTCCGGCGCAGCCAAATCCACATCTTTTAGAACCAGATACTGGAAAACCCGACTCGCAGACCTCCCTGCTACTGCGGAAATTCTCTCCGACGTACCCAGCCTTGCCCAACTTCGATGGCCATGATCACTGGGGGCAAATTGGGGGAAACAGGGCCATCCACGGGAGTCTGTCGGGGAAATGGGGCAGATCCACGAGGATGCACGGGGTGGTACAATTTTTCCGCAAATGGCTTTAAATCAACCACTTGCCGATTTCCTTCTGCACAAAAGCACCGCCCAAACGCATTTTTTTGCAAAGTAAGTTAGAATTTTCCCCGCCAAAACACACCTTTAGGCGGCGGACAACAAACGCGTCACGCCTAGCCCTCGCAAGGACCGAAAGGCTGGGATCGCCCCCTGACCGAGGAGGAAATACGAGGCCTTCCACAGTGCCAGGCATGACGAGGATCCCCGGTCACCGCTCAGAACAGATCCGAGTGCGTTCCCGTTCGGACGAGGTGCAGATCCTCGCCATCGATCTTGT
>JAYVRS010000371.1:0-2035 GCA_043776185.1 Bryobacteraceae bacterium
ATCTCCTGCAGCCGTCCCAGGTATTTCCCCAACGGCGACCTAACCGCGCCCGACTTAGCCACGCCGTCCGTCCTTGCCCAACACGTCCAGAAACCCGCGCTCGATTTCATCCAACTGCGTCTCCACCGACGCATCCAGCGTGCCTTTCACCGTTTCAAAAAGGGCCGCTCCGCGTTCCAGCGTCGGGTCGGCGATCACCTCCACGCGCTTGGGCAGTTTAAGCGATTGCAATGCCGCCGCAATCGCCGAATGGTCCTCCGGGCTCACCAACACCCGATGCAGCTCGCGCGATTCAAATTTGCCCAGCGCCACGTGAATCACTCCGGTTAAGGCTTCCGGGTCGATCGAGAGCTCCCGGTGCAAGATACGCCGGGCCACGCCCAAGGCGAGGCGCACGACGTCTTCCTCGGCCTCGCGGCGGAAGGCGTCCCGGGTGCCCGAGAGATCGGCGATCGTCCGCGCGAAGCGTTCCATCAGCGGTGCCAGTTCGGCCATCGCCCGTTGCTCTCCTTCCGTGCGCCCTTGTTCCAACCCGTCCCGATGCGCCTGTACTTGCGCGGCTTGCGCGCGGATTTGGGCCGCGGCCAGGGCGGCTTCCAACTCCTGGCTGGGCTCGCGCGAGGCACCGGACGGTGCCGGATCGACTTTATGGAGCGGCGAGTGGGGCGTCGTCTGGGCCCCGGGCGGGCTCAGCCACGCGGTGGGGGCCACGCCCGCGTCTCGCTCTCCCGACACCTGCCGCCACACCAGCGCCGGTGCCTCCACCGCTGAGTCGTGCACCCGCGCGGCCACCACTCTAGTCGCCATTTCGTCTACTCCACATACTGATCTCCACCGCCGCTGCCGCCCTTCAGGCTCACCACTCCTTCGGACTCCAACTGACGTACCACCGCAATTACCTGCTGCTGCGACGTTTCGACGTCTTTGATCTTGGTGGGTCCCAGAGCATCCATGTCCTCCTTCAACATCTCCGCGCCGCGTTGCGACATGGCCGAGAGAAAATGATCCTTCAACTTGTCCGAAGTCCCCTTCAGCGCCACCGTCAGAATCTTGCGATCCACCCGCGAAAGCAGTTCCTTCAAGCCATTGGCATCGACCAGCAGGATATCCTCGAAGACAAACATCAGATGCCGGATGGTTTCCCCTAGTTTGGGATCCTCCGTTTCGATGCGCTCCATTAGTTGCTTCGAATTGGAAGAGTCCAGCCGGTTAAACATCTCGGCCACGGCGTGGATGCCGCCCGTCGATTGCCGGCTCATCTCGCCCAGTTCGCGGAGCTTGGCGCCCACCAGATTGGCGATTTTGGCAATGATGTCCGGCGAGATCTGGTCGAGATTCGCCATGCGCATCGAGACGTCGGCTCGAATCTGCTCCGGCAGCGAGCTCAATAGACCCGCCGCTTGCGGCGGATTGAGGTGCGAAAGAATCAAGGCGATCGTCTGCGGATGTTCGCTATGAATGAACTTCGCCAACTGCTGGGGATCGGCTTTCTGCAGCGTTTCGAAGCTCAGGCTTTCGCCGCCCAGATGTTTCAAGATCCGGTCCAGCACGCGCTTGCCTTTGTCTCCGCCGTAGGCTTCGTGCAACAAGTTGCGCGCAAAGTCGACCCCCCCGCGGATGACGTAATCGTGAGCCAGCGACATCTCGTAATACTCGGTCAGAACTTCCTCGGCCTGCTCGGCGGTTACTTTCTGGGCCAGCGCGACCTCTTTGGTGATACGCTGCACTTCGTCGTCATCAAGATGCTTCATCACCTGGCCGGCGATGGCTTCGCCCAGGGTGATCAGCAGGATCGCCGCTTTGCGCGATCCCGTCATCACGGTCACTCGTGGATCCACTCGGGCCATGGCTCGTTAACTCTCCTGCAGCCAGTTCCGCACCACTTGCGCGGCGACACTGGGATTCTTCAGCGCTTCATCGGCGATGTGCTTAGCCAGAATTTCGTTCTTGTGCGTGGCCATCGAAGAGATCTTCATCTTGGCCAGTTCCGACGCCTGCGACCGCTCCCGCTCGTCGGCACCTAGCGCCAGGAAGT
>JAYVRS010000372.1:0-2035 GCA_043776185.1 Bryobacteraceae bacterium
CCCTCGATAAATCCCGCCGTGGTGTTGTTGGCGTTGGCCGAAAGCTTGAGGATGTCGTCGCCGCGCAGGGTTCCATTGGCGCCGCCGATGCCGGCCTCAAAATCGGCCAGCGTAGTCTTCTTGGGGTTGAAGGTGTTGGTTTCGTGAACAATGCCGCCCATGCCGATGATGGGCTTCGTTTGAGAAAAGCCTAAGGTGCAGCAGGCAAGCAGAACGGCGATGCGCATGTGGGAGATAATATCAGGCCTTTAGCTCCTGGCGGGCCTGTTTTTCCCAGGGGGTGAGTTCGGCACGGCGGAACTTGGGAGCAGTACGGACCGCCTCGATCGCCTTTTCAAATGCGGCGCGCGCCTCCTGTGGGCGTTGCAGCGAGCGGAGGGCGCGCCCGTAAAGCACCAGCCCTTCGGGGTCATACTCACGGACGTTGACATAGCGGTCCAGGTGGGCCAGGGCTTCCGTGTGGGCGCCCGACGCGAGGGCCACGGCGCCTAACTCGCGCCACACCTGATGGCTGGCAAGCTTGGGGTCGATCGCCGCGCCGCGTTCCAGCAGGAGGCGGGCGTCGGCATCGCGGCCTTGTTGACGAAGCAAGCGGCCCAGGTGGAAAAGCGTATCGGGCTCGTTGGCATCGATTTCGAGCGCCCGGCGGAAACTGGCTTCCGCGTCGGCGAAGGCGCGGCGTTGGGCGTAGATGAGCCCGAGTTGATAATGCGCATCGGCGTCGCGAGGGTTCACCGTGGCAATTTCCAGCTGACGTTTGAAGTTTTGACGGGCCGAAAGTCCGCCGCGTAAAGAGCTGAGGTCGCGGCCGAACATCTGGTAGCCGTAATAAAGCAGCCACGGCGACGCAAATATATACAGCAGGTTTCCGGAGTTGGCGAACAGCATTGACGTTCCAGCCGCCGCCCCAAAGCCGGCGACGGAAGCGGCGGCGGCTTGGCCCAGCCCCACGCCCATCACGGTGGAGAGCACGGGCGCCGCGAGGATGAGGAAAAAAGCGAGCCCGGCTGTCTGCAGGACAATCACGCCGGCACTAGTCACCAGCCCGCTCCACCAGATCGCCGCTACAGGCAATTGGGCCGCCGTCCAGGCGAATAAAAGCCCGGCTAACACGGGCATAAAGTCGCGAAACAGGACGGTGACGCCGCCGCCCAGATGGCAGAAGGCCGCAAGGAGCAGAATGCAGACGGGCACGAAAACCAAGCCCATCACCACGACGGTCTTCAAGCTGGAGGCGAAGAAACGGGCATCCACTTGGCGCAGCGCCCCATGGTAGGCCGCCTCGGCGGCATCCGGGTCAGCCGGATTGAAGTGGGCGTGCTGGATGGCGAGACGATATTCGTTTCGCTTGGTGAGGTCCGCGCCGGTGCTGACGGCCAAGGTCACCAGGACCGCCGCGATCAAGGCGAAGAGGAATTGGCCGTGGTCGAGCACCTTCGAGGCGGCTTTCCTTGGATTGACATAGAACCATGCCAGGAACTGAAACTGATCGCCGAGCATATAAATACAGGGTAATCGACGAACAGCCCGAGCCTGAGGCTAAAGGGTGGAGAGATAATCGAGTAAGGCCTGACGTTCCGCTTGGCCCATGCGCCGGAAGTGATCGCGAGACTCCCTGGCTTGTCCGGCGTGCGCATCGATGGCTTCGGCCGGGGTGAGCGCGCGGCCGTCATGCATCAACATCTTGCGAGTACTCATTCCCCACAAAGGCGCGGTGCGAAACTCGTTGCCGCGCGCCGCGCCTTGCTCGATACCGTCGCCGGTGCCGATGTCATGCAGTAGGAAGTCGGAGAATCCATGCACAGGTTGGCGATCGAGCGCGACGATCGGGCTGGGCCCGGTCATCAGGGTGGGAATGTGGCAAGAGGCGCAGCCGGTGGCCGCGAACACCTCCGCACCAGCGCCGCGCTGCGGCGGTCCGGGGTTGAACAGTCCGGGGTTGAAAGGGGGCGGGGCCAGCAAACGCATGAAATTGGAGAAATTGTCGATTCCCCGGCGGCCGGTCACTGGGTCAATCGGGTCCTCGTTACCGGGA
>JAYVRS010000373.1:0-6542 GCA_043776185.1 Bryobacteraceae bacterium
TAAATCAGCACGCGGTTATTGTCCGGGCTAGCGCCGAAGCGGCTAGCGTCAGCCACCACCAGCACCCCGTTGCCATAAGCCAACCCGCCCGAGGCACCCAAGATGGATGCCGAGGGCGGCGTACCTGGACTTTGGGCCGTAAATGTCGGTTGCCCCACCACGGCTCGAGCCGCTTGGCCCGTGCGAAATTGTTGCGTGGTTTGAGCCTGCAAGGAGATTTGGGTGAACCAAGCGGTGCCCAGCGAAAGGATAACGAAGACTGTTCTCATTTCAAGTGTCATCCGTAGTATAGCAACCCCGCGATTTACCGATCCACTCGACCTGTAAACTACTGAGTTTGAAATTACGATGCAATTGGGCCGCCATTTCCGAAAACAGGCCGATTGACGCCTTTGGGTGACCCACATCGTGACCACCAGGCGCCGCCTGTGCCCGGTCCGCACAACTAGACTGCGGTGAGCTCCCGCGATTCCACTGCGGCCCATTGATCAATCGCCCGGCGCAATTCGCTCAATTGGATCGGTTTGGTGAGGTAATCGTCCATTCCCGCCGCCAGGCACTTTTCCCGGTCGCCCTGCATGGCGTGGGCCGTCATCGCGACAATCGGGGTTCGTCGGCCGTCCGGGGACTCACTCTCAGCCCGGCGGATCTCCGCTGTCGCCCGATACCCATCCAGTACCGGCATCTGACAATCCATAAAAATGAGCGCGTAACTTTGGGCGGCCAGCATGTTGACCGCTTCCCGCCCATTCGCCGCCAAGTCAGCCTCGTAGCCCAGCTTCTTGATCAGCTTCAGCGCCACCTTCTGATTGACGATATTGTCCTCAGTCACCAGAATGCGCACTCCAGTGAATACGGGCACGGCCGGCACAATCAAATCCGGTGCTGCCACGCTGTGGCTCAACTCCGCCAGTTGCGAACTGACTGTCGATCCCGCCATTACCGACTCAGGTACCGACTCGGGTAGCAATAGCTCGGGCACGGCCGGTACTTGCCGCACCTGGGGCGGTACGATGGGCGGCAAGGCGATCGCCGCCGATTCGAACGTCGCGGCGGCCTCGGCTACCGGCACCTCGGCTACGGGCACCATCAGGCGATTCAGCGCCTGCCGCCATTCCATCTGCCGCAATGGCCGCGGCAACATCGCCGCGAACCCAGGCCGCGTTTCGAGACCCATCTCATTGATCACCCGACGGCTGAACGGCGCGAGCAGAATCAGCTGCGGCCGCTCACCCTCCGGCAGGCCCCGCACTAGGTCGCCCACCGCCAGCAGGTCGCAATCGGCGAGTTCCGCGTCAATCAGGACCGCCGCGTACCGATGCACGGGCAGCCGATCCATCAATTCGCCGCCCGTTGCCGCTTCCTCCGCCCGCCAGCCCCAACTCTGCGCTTGCCTCCGGTGCAGTTCGCGCGACTCTGCTCGAGCCACCGCCACCAGCACCGGAAGCTTGATGCGCGCCTCATCAGGCTGCTGCGCGTCCAGCGCCTCTACGCAAGTCAACTTTACCGTGAACCAGAACGTCGATCCGACGTCCAACGTGCTCTCGAGCCCCACTTCGCCGCCCATGGCCTCCGCCAATTGCTTCGAGATCGCCAGCCCCAAACCGGTGCCGCCATAGCGCCGCGTGGTCGACCCATCGGCCTGGGTAAATGGCTCAAATAATCGCTGCCGGTTGGCAGCCTCGATGCCGATTCCGCTATCTTCCACGTCGAAGCGCAGCACCACCGTGTCGCTAGTGCGTTCGAGCGTTCGGCCGGTGATCACGATCTTGCCCTGATCCGTAAACTTAATGGCGTTACCCACCAGATTGGTGAGCACTTGCTGCACGCGAATCGGGTCGCCCTTGAGCGTATCGGGCACCAACCCCTCGGTGACAAACCCGAAATCCAAGCCCTTGCCTTCCGCCCGCTCGGCAAACATCTCCATCACCGTCGCCACCGCGCCCCGCAACGAGAACTCCAAATGTTCAAAGGAAAGACGTCCCGCCTCGATCTTCGAGAAATCGAGAATATCGTTGATCAAGCCCAACAGGAAGTCCGCCTGGCCTCGGACGGTCTCCGCGTTGTCCCGCTGCTCCGCCGACAACGGGCTATCCAACAGCAATTGCGTCATCCCGATCACCGCGTTCATCGGCGTGCGGATCTCATGGCTCACGTTGGCGAGAAACTCACTCTTCAGCCGGGACGCCTCTAAGGCTTCATCGCGCGTGCGCTCCAACTGCGTGGCTTGGTCCTCCAGACGCTGCCGCGTCTCCTCCAAGTCGCGCATGTGCTCCCGCAATCGCTCTTCGGTGAGCTTCATGGCCGTCACATCGGTCACCGTTCCCTCGACGTGTAACACCTGGCCCGCCTCGTCCTTCACCGCGCGCGCATGGTCTAAAACCACTAGCAAAGTGCCATCTTGCCGCCGCAAGGCCACTTCCTGATTCGTCACTTCGCCTTCCCGGGTCAACCGTTCCAGCCAGCTCTGCCGCTGGGCCGCGTCGGCAAAAGAATCTTGACCGGTAGCCCGCAGTTCGTCCAGCGAACCATAGCCCAACATCGCGACCAACGACGGATTGGCCTCCAGCACCTGCCCGGCGGGCGTCATCCGATAGACGCCCTCGAGAACGCTGTCATAAAGGGTCCGGAAGCGAGCTTCCGTCCGTCGCACGACCTCGGCCGAACGCTTGCGTTCCGAGATGTCGCGAATCACTACCAGCACCGCGGGCCGGTCATTAATCCGGAACGATGTCGCCACGAAGTCCACGTCGAAGGTCTGCCCATCCTGCCGCATCATGCGCTGTTCCATCAGCGGAGTGTGCTGCTGGGTTTCGCTAAACTGTTCCCAGTTGCGCCAAGCCACCCAGTGATCGTCGGGGTGCATCAGATCCAGAATGCTTTTGCCGACCAGGAGGTCCGGCGAGTCCTCATGCAGCAGCCGGGCGAACGCCGCATTGCCAAAGACGATCTTGCCCCCGCGATGCACCACCACCGCGTCAGGCAGCAAATCCACCAACCGCTTATAACGGTCTTCGCTTTCTTCAAGCGCCCCTTCCACGTTGCGCTTGTCGGCGATCCGCAGGTGATGAATGCGCAGCAACAAGGCCGGAAACCCGGCAAACAGGCAACACAAAATCAGCAGGTTCTTAACGGTCATCCACTTGCTAGTCACCTCGCGCGCGGTCGCCGATTGCTGTGCCCAGAATTGCTCCACCTTCGCATGCAGTTGGCCGCGCGCCTCCCCTCCCACGTTCTGCAATTGCCCCGCCGTCGCCGGGGATGCCATGGCCACATGGAGATCCCAGATGGTGTTCACCTGACTGCCCACTTCCGTAAGCAATAGCGCTAACTCCCGGTCCCCCGTCGCCCGTTTGCTCAAGGCTTCCATCTGTCCTCGATAGGCGCTCTCTGCCTGAATCCAGCTGCTTTTCTCCGCATATGGACGCAGAGCAGCCACTTGCAGATCCCAAATCGACCGCTCCAAGCCCTTTAACCCAGCGATCCAACCCGCGTCACGGTCAAAGCCGCGTTGCAATCCGTTGACGTCGCTGATGAGGCTGCCCACCGACAGGACTCCGCCGAGTGCCACCGCCAACGTAATCCAGTTCCAAGCCGAAGAGGTAAGTATTTTGCGCATGCCAGTCCTAAGTGAAACTCCTTAGTACAGGCTGTATCGGCAGGGGGTGTCGAAATAATGAGGGCTTTTCCCGGAAATCTAGCGTCGAATGTCTAACCGGCGCGCTGCCGTCGCACGACCGGAGGATTCTTCCACATCGATCAGGACCGCGTGCAGTTCCACCATCTCTTTGGCCGGTTCAAAGCGCACCGGGAGCGAGGTCTGAAACTTCCGCAGCACCGCGTCTTTTTCCACGCCAATCACCGAATCATACGGGCCCGTCATGCCGCAATCGGTTTGGTAAGCAGTCCCTTTCGGCAGAATGCGGGTATCGGCCGTCGGAATGTGGGTATGCGTCCCCACCATCGCGGAGACCCGTCCATCCAAATGCCACCCCATCGCAATCTTCTCGCTGGTGGCTTCCGCATGAAAATCGACGAATCTCACCTTGACGCTCGCGTCAAGGCCCGCCAGCAGCTCATCCACTTTGCGAAACGGGCAATCGGTTGGGGCCATGTGCACCCGGCCCTGGATGTTCATCACGGCACAAGCGATCCCACTGCGGCTGCGCGTGACGTGAATGCCCTTCCCCGGCAGTTCCGGCGCATAGTTGGCTGGACGCAACAAACGGGGCTCGCGCACCAGGTAATCGTAGACCTCGCGCTTATCCCAGACATGATTCCCGGTGGTAATCACATCTACCCCCACCCCAAACAGCTCCTCGCAAATATTCGGCGTAATCCCAAAACCACCCGCCGAGTTCTCCCCGTTGGCGATCACCAAATCCACCTTTTCCTCAGTGACAATCCGCTGGCAATGCTCTCCCACGATTAAACGGCCTGCCGACGCAAAAATGTCACCAATAAAGAGGATTCGCATGAAAAATGAAAAGAATGGGAGCGATCCACATAAGCCGACTCCACCTCCGTCATTGACCCCTACCGTTTAGGGGGGGACCCCCCGCGCGCCTTCAGGCTTCTCCATCGCTAACCGAAGTCAACGGGAGCATGCACACCAGCACTTTGCTCGAGTCGGATCCCATGACATTGACTATAGGATCAATTTATTAGAGGCTTCTGCGAACTCAGCAGACCCACTCCCACGCCCATTCTAGCCTGAGATCGCTGTTTTTCGGTTGGCTTTTTTTCTGAACCCCAGCGACTGCTATCCTGTTGTCTTATGCCCGCCAAGTTTCACGGTCTTGAACACACTGCTATTGCTTCTCCGAATCCGAAGGCGCTTGCCGATTGGTACGTCGAAAAACTGGGTTTCCACATCAATTTCAGCTACAGCGTCTTCTTCTTCGTCAAGGCGCCCAACGGCTCCATGCTGGAAATCATCCCCAGCGAAGGCGACCGCGTGGAGAACCACATGAAGACCCCCGGCATCCGCCACCTGGCCATCGCCCTCGAGGATTTCGACGCCGGCTATGCTGACCTGCAAAGCAAAGGCGTCAAATTCCTGGCCGAGCCCTATGAGACTCAAGGCAACCGCCTCGTCTTCTTCGAGGATCTCGACGGCAACATCCTCCATCTCATCGCCCGCCAGAATCCGCTGCCCTAAAGGCCCTATTTCCCTTGTTTAGCCGCGTCTTTGCCGCGTTCAAATATCGCGAATTCCGTCTGATGTGGTTGGGTGCCTGCACGTCCACCATCGGCACGTGGATGCAGAAGGCTGCGCAGAGTTGGCTAGTGCTGGAGCTCTCCGGGTCGAAGTTTCTCCTCGGCTTCGATAGCTTCCTCGGCGAAATCCCGATCTTGCTCCTTTCGCTGTTCGGCGGCGTAGCCTCCGATCGCTTCGACCGTCGCAAGCTGCTCATCGCCTCCCAGGTTGGCCAGATGTCCACCGCCCTCGCCCTGGCCCTGTTGTTTGCCACAGGCACCGTGCAAGTCTGGCATATTCTGATGCTTTCCTTCTTCACCGGCTGCGTCCAAGCCTTCGGCGGACCCGCCTATCAAGCCATCCTGCCCATGATGGTGCCCAAACAAGAAGTGCAAAACGCCATCGCCATGAACTCCATCCAGTTCAACATCGCCCGCGTCATCGGGCCGATGCTGGGCGGATGGGCCCTGGTCTCCCTCGGCCCGGCTTGGTGCTTCTCCATCAACGGACTCTCCTTCCTCGCCGTCATTTTCGCCCTCCTCGCCATGACGCCCAAGCGCGGCGGCGGCAACCGCGGCGAATCGGTCATCGCCAGCATCCGCGGCGGCATCGATTTCGTCAGTTGCCGCCCCGGTATGCTGCCTTTGATCGCCCTCGCCTTCTTTATGACCCTGCTCGGCTTCCCGCTCATGGTCTTCCTCCCCGTCATGGCGAAAGAGGTTTTTGGGCATGGCTCCATCGGCTACACCCGCATGCTCACCGTCTCCGGCGCCGGGGCCATTGCCGGCGGACTGATTGTCGCCGGGCTCAGCCATTCCGACAAGAAGGGCCGCCACGCCCTGATTAACCTGATCGCCTTGGGCACCCTCATCGTCGCCTTCTCCCAATCGCGCGTCTTGTGGCTCTCTTACGTCATTCTCTTCTTCTGCGGCAGCGCCCTCATCGGCACTTTTAGCATAATCGCCTCCCTCGTCCAGGGTGAAGCGACCGACGAAATGCGCGGCCGCGTCATGTCCCTCTACAACGTCGCCTTCCGCGGCGGCGGACCCATCGGCGCCCTCATCTGCGGCCAACTCATCGAACACTCCTCTGCCCCCATCGTCCTCGCCGGCTGCGGCATACTCCTCGCCCTAATGGGGCTCTGGTTCTTAGTCATCCAACGGCGCATCCCCCAGTTGTAACCCGGTGCGACCGGGTTCAGCATCACCGCGACCACCTGGAAAATCAGGTCGTACGCCGGCAACGCACGAGCACATTTGGTCCCAGACCCAGCTCACTGCTGCCCTCGGAAGCGGTCTTAAGACTCGCAGGGTTCACCGAAACCGCCAATCCGAGGCCGTTC
>JAYVRS010000374.1:0-2032 GCA_043776185.1 Bryobacteraceae bacterium
GGACTACACGGGACGGCTACTGGTGCGAAATCCGGATGGCCGCGAAGGTTCCCGCGCCATCCAAATTACGGGACGAACGAGTACCAAGCCCGCAATCCGCGAACTGTCCCCCTACCGCCCAACCGCGGGCACCACGGTGAATTTCGTGGTGAGTGGACAGTATTTTCAGCCGTCAACCAAGGTGAGTCTCACCACCCCCACCGGCACGGTGAATATCACGCCGAGATTCGTCAGTGTGGGTTCACTAGAATTTCAGGCGGCACTGCCCGGCGCGGCTGCATTTACCGGGCTTCTGCGGGTCACGAATGCCGACTCCCAATCAGACGCTTACAGTTTCGAAGTTCAAGCACCGAGCATCCTCAGCGTTCGCTCGGCGAGCCCGAGTCAAGTGACGGCGGGCACAGCCACGCGGGTGGTAATTCAAGGCAACGGCTTCTCCGCCGACGTGCGCGGGTCAGTTCGTACAACTGGAGGCATGATCGGCCTCACGTCGCTCCAACCGGATAGCAATACCCAACTCACCATGACCATTCCGGCTTTGCCAGGCCCGGGGCCTTATACTGCTCTCGTTCAGCTCGAAAGCCCAAACACTGGTCGTTCGGCGTCCTTCAGTCTTGCCGTGTCGGCGGCCCCACAGCGGGTACCGCGGATTTACTCGCTTTCGCCCTCGTTCGTGGCGGCCGGCGATTCCGAGCAGACGATCACGGTTCAGGGCGCGGACTTTCAGCCGAACCTGACTGTATCGGGCAACGCGCCCGGCGGAAGTTCCTTCCGCTTGCCAGCCATTTTCAATAGCCCCGTGAGTGCGACCTTCCGTCTGCGACTGGCAGAGCCCGGCACCTGGACGATTCGGTTGCGGAACCCGGATGGGCAAGAATCGGGCACGGCGATCCTTGAGGGCCGCCGGGTTCCTCCGCGGATCTCTTCGATCAATCCGGCGCTGCCAGTGGCTGGCCGCGGCGACCAAATCGTGACTCTTTACGGAACCGGCTTCGAACGGGGAACCCGGGTGATTGTCTCCTGGTCCAATGGGAGGCAGGAGCTTTCTGGGTCGCAGATCGAATACTCGAATGGCGGACAAATGCGAATCCGGGCAACGTTCGGAGCGCGCGGCCAATATGGCGTTCAGCTATTGAATCCCGATGGGCAAACATCAGGTGTCTTTTCGTTTCGGTCAAACTAGATTCGTGGGGCCGGCTAAGAGGTACGCTCCTCGATGATCGTCCGGCGCTGATCGGACCCCCTGGGGATGTGAGTGGGGAGGCCGTCCTGGGCATGTAGTGGCGTCAACTCGATTCTCCCCGAAGGACGTATCGCGCTCTCGGCCTCCTACGATGCACCCTTGCGCCGGTGGGAGACCGCCACCGGCCGGCAGGCGTACCACTACCCCAGCGGCGAGTTCTCCGTGACGCCGGACCCATCGGGGACCGATCGCGTACGGCCCGGAGGCGTGGCGGTATTTGCGGTGGGAGGTGCGGGATGAGGCGAGCCGGGTGGAGCTGCTGCCGGCCCCAACCAGTCACTTTTGTGGGGACCGAAAGAAGATTTCCCGGTGCCGGGGGCCTGAGAAACGGCCTCGTCGTCCCAGTTTGAAACGCCAAGTTCATTTTGAAACGTCTCCACCGCACTTGCCTTCTCTAACTCATTGTAACCACTCGCCACCCTGACTTGGCATCCAACATGCTTAGTCAACCGCGTGCGACTTCCACGTGACTTCCGGCCGCAGCAGCTCTACGCCATCACCCAGCGCGGCAATCAGGGCCAATGGGTCTACCGCGATGCTGAGGATTTTGAGCAAGCCCTTACTTACATGCGTAAATACACCACGCTCCACGGCGTGAAGATTCACGGCTGGTGCCTCCTTCATAACCACGGCCATTGGATCTTTGAAGCCAGTACGCCGGATTCCATTTCCAATGTCATGCGCGATATGCAGAGCCGCTATTCGCACTATCTCAACGTCAAGTATCGGGAGACGCCCTGGGTGATGATCGCGCCTCTGTTTGGCTGCAAAGATATCGACCATTTCGCG
>JAYVRS010000375.1:0-2029 GCA_043776185.1 Bryobacteraceae bacterium
TGACAGCCACCGTGCCGGCCAATCTAGTTGCCGCTCCAGGGAATGCCAGCGTCAGTATTCAGAACGCGGCCGGAGTCGTTTCCAACGTCCTCACTTTCGTTAGCAATTCGCCGCAACTGACGCTCTCCAGTCTTACGCCAAACTCCGCGATCGCCGGTGGCCCAGCATTTACTCTCGTGGCCAATGGAACCGGGTTTCTGAATAGCGCGATCGTCTTGTGGAACGGGTCGCCGTTGAGCACCACCTTCGCCACCAACGCCCAATTGACGGCTGCCGTGCCGGCTAATCTAATCGCCACGACCGGCACCGCCAGCGTGAGTGTCCAGAATGGCGCGGGTGTGTTTTCTAGCATTCTCACTTTTGTCACGAATCCGCAGCAGCCGGGTGGATTTACGATTCTCACTCCATCGCCCCTCCCTTCCGGAACGTTCGGCGTTTCCTACGCACAAGGTCTGCTAGCGACCGGTGGTGCTACTCCTTACAAAAATTGGGCTCTGACTTCCGGTAGCCTGCCGCCGGGACTTTCGCTGACCGCCGGCATCCTCTCTGGCACCGGGTTGCTGAGTGGCACTCCCACCTCGGCCGGCACCTTTGGATTTGCGGTCCAGACCATGGACAATACCAACGCCCTAGCCACCAAACCCTTCGTCCTGACGATTACCGGCGGCGTGACTACTCTAACGCCGAGCGGCATCGTCAACTCTGCTAGTTATGAGGGCGGCACTATTGCCCCGGGCGAAATCGTGACGATTTTCGGATCGTTCCCAGGCCCGTCCTCTTTGGTTACCCTGCAACTCGACAACCGTGGTTTTGTCAGCACGAACCTGGGAGGGCAGCAGCTTCTTTTCGATGGGATCGCCGCCCCGATGATCTACGCCGTCGCGGGACAGGCGAGCGCCATTGTTCCTTATGGCGTATCTGGAAAGAACTCGGTACAGATCCAGGTCGCCTATCAAGGGCAGCTGTCGAATTCCGTGGCCACGCCGGTTGCCCCGGTCGCCCCGGGAATCTTCACGGCCGAATCATCGGGCAAAGGACCCGGAGCCATCGTGAACCAGGATGGAACCGTGAATACAGCGAGCAACCCGGCGGCGGCGGGGTCAATTGTATTTGTGTACGCCACGGGTGAGGGTCAAACCACTCCCGGAGGCATCGACGGCAAGCCGGCCGATTCACCCGCGCCCACACCCACCACGCAGCCAGTTACTGCCTCGGTGGGCGGCGCGAGCGCCCAGGTCCTATACGCGGGCGGCGTGCCAGGGCTCGTTGCCGGGCTGCTCCAGGTGAACGTACAGCTTCCCGCCGGCATAACGCTGGGAAACGCCGTTCCGATCGTACTCTCCATCGGCGGCAAAAGTAGCCAAGTCGGCGTCACATTGGCGGTTCGCTAGCAGCCCGTGGCAGGAGCCCAGTCGGTGCCAGACATAATCAGGGAACGATTTATTGGACGCATCCAGTCTAAGTCGGGGCATCCACAGTGCTGCGCACTGCCGGGCACTCGAAATTCCCTCGAAATTCTTTGTGCTGCGAAAATTTGCCCCGTAAGTTATTGATTCTGCGTACGTCAAATTTTCACTCCGACAGACTCCCGCGGATGGCCCGTTTTCCCCGAGGGTGCTCTACGCCTCGCCAACTCCAGGCGAAACGGTCTTGTTTCTCCCACGTCTCGTTCGCCCATGACTGGCAAGCAGAACGACCGCCAGAACGGCGGATCCCCAGGTGCCCGGTTCGGGCACGGAGGAACTGACGGTTATCGTGGCGTTGGCCGTGAGCGACTGCCCGAATTGCAGGCCGTCCGCAACCGGATCGAAACCGGGAGCATTGGGCGAGCGGGAGTACAGATCGTAAGTCACCAGCAGGGTACCGGATTCCACCGTTCCCAGAATCGCGCCGAAGTTGAGCTGGATGCTACCGAGGCCGGAGACGCCGTTCACAAAAGATTGGGTGACGACAGTCGAGTCCGGGGCGGGGCCGACGACGAAGAAGTTCGACGAGATGATATCCGTGTAACTTCCCACCGTCGATGGAT
>JAYVRS010000376.1:0-2028 GCA_043776185.1 Bryobacteraceae bacterium
GATGTCGACGAAGGCGAAGAGTTACTCCGCCTCATCCGCGCCGCGCACCGTCCCGCGTAAAGTGCGAATAACTATCCCCTCCCGACGAGTAAGTCGATGGTCATCTTTAGTACTTGTTTCTTGTACGTTGTCCCTAGAAACTTAACCATTCGTGCTGAGGTGGTTCGCTTTCTGAATATCCATGACATCATCGCTTCAACGCCAACCGAGAGGCGTTAATTCATCAGTCAGGATAAATGAACCTCGATGCGCTTTCTCACCTTATCTGTCTTGTCCGTCTCGGGTCTATTGGCCAGCCGGAGCGGCGATCTCCGCGAACATACCAGGGCGGCGACCAACATCGTTCTCGGTGAAGTTACCGGGAATCGCAGTTACTACGGCAGCGACGGAGATGTCTATAGCGACGTCACCATCAATGTAAGTGCCTCGTTAAAAGACACCAGCCGTAAAGCAGCCCGGCTACGGACGTTTACGGTGAAGGGCGGTACGGTGGGCGGCACCAGCGTTATGTTTACCGATGTACCCACCTTCGAGCTCAACGAATCCGTGGTGGTCTTCTTCGAAGGGGACGTGCCGAGTGAAAAATACGCGCTCCGTGGCGGTTGGGTTCCGGAGTTAGGCGAACGAGCCGGCAAAGTGCTCGGCGACATTGAGCAAACGTTGCAGGATCTCGACTCTCCCATCGCCGAGAGTGAACGTCAGCGAACTCGCGCCTTCCTCACGGAAATGGCCGATACTCCCGCGCCCGCCGATGGCGCTTGCTACGCCTTGATCGGTCCCAAGTGGACCGAATCGTTCGCGACCTACAAGTTTGGTTCCACCATCCCCGCCGCTTGGAAGACCGCCCTTGAAGCCTCGGCCACCAGTTGGAACCGGGCCGGTACACCCTTCGCTTTCCGCGCCGATGCGGCCAGCACCAACGAATTCACCCTAGGTGCTGTTACCGGTGCCACGACGCTAGCCTCCACCCGCATCGAATATGACTCGACGAACCGCATGCGGCGCTTCTCGATGACCTTCAGCAGCGCCGTGAGTTGGTCTCCCACCGGCGAGGCCGGCAAGTTTGACGTCGAGAGCGTCACCTCCCATGAGCTTGGCCACGCCCTGGGGTTGAACCACCCGTCAGCCACCGCTTGCTCGGAACAAACCATGTGGGCCTCGGCCGCGTCCGGTGAACTGAAGAAGCGCACCCTCGAGAACGGTGACAAGGCCGGGATCGCCAAGCTGTACGCCGCGACGACCCCCACCCCGACGCCCACCCCGCCTACCCCGGCGGCGGCGCCCGCGCCAGTATTCACCACTGCCGCCTTCTTCCCTGCTTTACCGAAGGCCGGACAGGAGTTCGCCGTATGGCTGGTGGGTAGCGGCTTCGACGCGGCCACCGTGCAAATCGTAGTCAACGGACCCGGTTGCCCGACACCTTGCGTCTCGAGCCTCCCCTATCGCACCGCCACCCTCTTCTCCGGTGTCATCGGCCTCGGCCCTAAAGGAGCCTATACGATTGCCCTCCGCAACGGGCCCACCGGTACGCTCTCCGCCACCAAGCCGCTCGCAATTCAGTAAGTCTCTTTATATAAATTCAGCGAGGGACCAGTACTCACATTTTGTAAGTACTGATCTCGTCCTTTTAACAAGCGTAACTTGTTACAGGAAAACCACTAAGGTGAAGACATTAGTACTATCAAAAACGTTCTGATACCGCGTGTTTTACCTAGAAACGGCTGGCGAAGACCTAATTTACGCTTTGTTTACGGCTGATTCTGATGTAATCCAGAATATCCGTGGCATGATCGTGAAAACGCGATCCCAGAGTCGTCAACGTTCAGAGTCGGAATAGGAATTTCTCATGCGTCTATTTACTTTTTCCATAATGAGTCTTGCCGCCACGGCCCTTTGGGCTGGCCGCAGCGGGGATCTTCGCGAGAATATCCAATCCGCCACCAGCATTGTCTTGGGCCAAGTGACGGAGAGCCGGAGCTACTACGGTAGCGATGGCGAAATTTACACTGACGTTACCCTCAACGTCAG
>JAYVRS010000377.1:0-2023 GCA_043776185.1 Bryobacteraceae bacterium
CATCGCCCTAGGGCAGGACCTCGCCTGGGTAGCCCTCCCCGGCGAGATCTTCGTCGAACTAGGCCAACAAATCAAGCGTGCCTCGCCCTTCCGGCACACCATCATCGTCGAGCTAGCCCACGGCCCCATCACTTACTTCCCCAACGACTCCGCCTTCCCCCAAGGCAACTACGAAGTCGTGACCTCCCGAGCCGCCCGAGGCTCCGGCGAGCGCCTCGTCGAATCCGCTATCACCCAACTCAAAGCCCTCTATTCGCAAATCCAGTAGGGCGGGCCCCCGGCCCGCCTTCATCGTAAGGAAGGGGAAGTCCGCAGCGCGCGCCGCTTACTAGCCCACGGCGTCAGCCGTGGGATGCTTTCTATGCGGTTCTTACTCGCCAATGTGCCACCCGCTGGTGCCGTGGCCTCTAGTTGGCGAGTGAATTATCCACCTGAACACACCCGGTCAGAGCACCACACAGAAGCAGCGGCAATCTAAACCAAATAATCCGCCAGCTCCCGGCGAACGCTCTCCGGGGCCTCCGTCTCCAAAATCACGTCGGTGCCGTCATAACGGGTCACCAGCACCTTGGCCCGTTCATGCAACACATGCAGCGCGGCCCCATCGGCGGCATTGATGCGGAACGTCGCCGGCTCCACCGGATCCAGCGAAAGCATCTGGTCGATCCGCGTCAGCAGTTGATCGAGCCCTTGCCCCGTCAGCGACGATACCGCCACCGCCATCGGGGACTCTTCCGCCCGCGCATCGCCCAGCACCCGCCGCGCCACGCTCGTCACATCCGCCAACCCGTCCGGCAGCCGGTCAATCTTGTTCAACACCAGCAACTGCGGCGTCTCGGCCGCATCGATCTCTTCCAGCACCTTCAGCACGTGCGAAGCCAGCAGCGGCGCGTGCGGTGACGACGCATCCACCACATGCAGCAGCAAGCGTGCCTCCACCACTTCCTCCAGCGTCGCCCGAAAGGCATCTACCAGCGTCGTCGGCAAGCCGCGGATGAAGCCCACGGTGTCGGAAAATAGCACCTTGCGCTTCGAAGGCAGCACCAATTGGCGCACTGTCGGGTCCAGCGTGGCGAACATGCGCGCGTCGGCTTCCACACTCGCGCTCGTCAGCCGGTTGAACAGCGTCGACTTGCCCGCATTCGTATAGCCCACCAGCGAGATCGTCGCCAGAGGCCGATTCTGCCGTTGGTGCCGCTGAATGCTGCGCCCCGCCCGAACGTGCTCAATGTCCCGTTTGATCTTGGTAATGCGCTGGCCAATGCGCCGCCGATCCGTCTCGAGCTTCGTTTCTCCCGGACCCCGCGCGCCAATGCCCCCGCCCAACCGCGAAAGCGCAATTCCCTGGCCAGAAAGGCGCGGCAACATGTAGTTGAGCTGCGCCAACTCCACCTGCAACTGACCCTCTTTCGTCCGCGCCCGGCTCGCAAAAATATCCAGGATCAACTGCGTCCGGTCGATCACTTTGCACTCGAGCGCCGTCTCCAGATTGCGCTGCTGCGAAGGGGAAAGGTCGCCGTCGAAGATCACGGTATGCGCCTCGTGCATCTTCACCAAAGCTTGCGCTTCAGCCAGTTTGCCCGAGCCAATCTTGGTCGCCGTATCGGGCGAACTAAGCGATTGCAGCATCCGGTCCACTACGGTAGCCCCGGCGCTCTCGGCTAGCCCGGCGAGCTCATCCAGTGACTCTTCGGCGGTCGTTTCGTCGGCGTGAGGGTGGTTGGCCGACGGGCGGCGCTTGAGGTGCAGCCCGATCAATATGGCAGTTTCTGGAGCTGGAAGCGGCAGAGGAGTTAACGTTCTCCGGCTTCAATCGGCGCGGGTGGAGCCCCTGGTGCGGGGTGCGGCCCGCCCCCAATGCTACTACCCACCCCCACCGCCTGGCCCACCGAGTTCGGCATCCCCGAATGCGCCATCGTGCGGGAAACCACCACAGTGGAAATCGCGTGCTTAAAAATCAGCTGTTCCTGGTTGTTCGCTTCGAGAATGACGGAGTACTTGTCGAAACTCTTAATCCGCCCGG
>JAYVRS010000378.1:0-2022 GCA_043776185.1 Bryobacteraceae bacterium
CTCGTCCATCAGCTGGTCAAAGTTGTTTAGGTCTAGTTTCATCTCGTTCTCCCTCATTCTCGCCGAGAACGACGTTTACACAATCCTTTTTACACCCTCTTCCCGCAGGATCCCCGCCCTCACCGTCGGGGTTCAGTTTGGGACCAGAGGGCGAGCCTGGGGACCCGCCCAACTGTGGAGAGGTTAGTCGGGGTTAGTCGACCATTAGGGTGACGGTGGCGATGGTGCGGGGGCCGGTGCGGAGTTGGTTCACGATGTTGCCTTTGGCGTCGATCTCTACCAGGCGGCGGCCGGTGTAGTCGGAGACTAGCCAGTTGCCGTTGGGAAGAATGGTGTGGCCGGAAGCCCAGCCGAATTGGTTGTCGAGATTCTTACCTGCGACGGAGCGGACGACTTTGCCAGCAGGATCGATTTCGAGGACCTCGCCGGGGTCAGATAGGGTGAGCATGGTGTTGCCGTTCTTCAGGCGATGGCCTTGATAAAGGCGGCGCTTGTCGGCTTCGGGAGCCTGCCATTGCCAGACGATCTTCTTGTCGCGGTCGACTTCGATGAGTTTGGCGACGGCTTCGACAGCAATCAGCGTAGTGCCGGCTTCGGTGCGATTGGCGTTGCGCATGCGCATGTTGGCTAGGTCTGCACTTTGGTATTCCCAGACGATCTTGCCGCCTTTCTCCACCTCAATGACACGACCCTGCTTGGCGTCGCCGATGAGGGTGTTGCCGTTGGGGAGGCGCTGAGCGGCCAGGGGATGCTCGAGACCGGTGGAGTAGGACCAGACTTCCCTACCATCGGCATCGACCTCGACGACTTTGCCTTTGGCCCCGATCGTGTAGAGGATGTGCCCGCCGGGGAGGCTTTGGCAATCGTGGCCACGCTCGTTGGCGCGGGTGAAGAGCTCGCGGCCGGAGGGCCACATCATGCCGACCACTTCGCCACGCAGGCCATGGTCGGAGACGAGAATGCGGGTCTCTTGGGTGCCGGGTTTGAGGTGCTTGTCGAAGTAAGCGAAGAGGCGGGCCTCGGCGCGTTCGGCGTCGGCGCCTTTGAAGCCGTGGCCGGCGCCGGAGATGGTTTCGAGTTCGGTGTCGACGCCGGCGGAGAGGAGCTTGGAGGTGAGCCAAGCGGATTGCTCATAGGCGACGTAAGTGTCCTTGGAGCCGTGGACGGAGAGGATGGGCGGCGCGAGGGGGGTGACGTAATAGAGCGGGCTGGAGGTGATGTGGTCCGGGCGGTTGTGGAGGAGGTCACCGCCGAGGAAGAGGGGCAGGACTTCGTGGGCGTCGACACTTTTGCCGTAGGACTGGGTGAAGTCGGAGGGGCCGTAGAAGTTGACGACGGCTTGGACGGCACTGGATTGGTCGAGGTGGGGGCCGGAGCCTTCGAAGACTTTGAGGGGTCCGGTGAGGCCAACCATGAGGGCGAGGTGGCCGCCGGCGGAGCCTCCGGTGACGCCGATGTGATTGGGGTCGATGTCGTACTTCCTGGCGTTGGCGCGGAGGAAGCGGACGGCGGCTTTGGCGTCTTCGACCGGAGCGGGAAATTGATGGCGCGGCGCGAGACGGTAACTCATGGTGGCGCAGGTGTAGCCGCGCTGGGCTAGCTTGATGCAGAGCGGATGATAACTGGTGCGCTTGCCGGCGCGGAAGCCTCCGCCGTGAATGGCCAGGACGGCGGGGTGGACGCCGGTGGCTTCCTTAGGGCGGAAGATGTCGACGAAGACTCGTTCGCCGACGCGGCTGTACTCGACGTCGAGGTCGGCTTGGACGTTAGCGGGAACAGGGGTGGGGGTCTGGGCCCAGGCGAGGGTGGCGAGGAAGAAGGCGAAGTGACGCATCGCTTGAGAGCGTATCATGACTCGGGTGGTCGGGCCGGGGGCCCAACCTACAATGACTTGCTCCAGTAATATTCCTGGCGACTCTAAGTAATATTTCCCTTCTGCCGATAGGGTGAGTGATCAATATGAACATGTGTGAGAAGTGTGGGGTGCGTTACGCTCCGAAGAGCGCGGTGCTGGACCGTGGG
>JAYVRS010000379.1:0-2020 GCA_043776185.1 Bryobacteraceae bacterium
GCCGCCCGCGGCTCCATCGTCGTTCTCTACGCCACTGGCGAAGGCGCCACCACCCCAGCCGGCATCGACGGCAAACCCGCCACCGCCCCCCTACCCAAACCGGTTTTACCCGTAGAAGTCCGCATCGCCGATCAAATAGCCCCCTTAGAATACGCCGGAGCCGCCCCCAGCCTCGTCGCCGGACTCCTCCAATTAAACGTCCGCGTGCCCACGAACATCGTCGGCCCCGAAGTCCCCGTCACCCTGCGCATCGGCACTGCGGCCAGTCCCCGCTCCGTCACGCTCTTCGTCAACTAACTCCCACCGGTGCCTGCTGCGAAGGAATTCCGCGGCAGGCACCGTTACCACTACCGCTCGCCGTAGATAGCGATCTTGGCTGACTCGGGCGAGGAGACTGAGGCCGTGGAGGAAAGTGAGCCGTTTACCGCACTGCCCCAAAGAGCCGAACTGCCCCAGACGGCAGAGAACCCCTGCACGGACTGGCTTCCCCATACCGCGCTTGAGCCCCACAATGCACTAGAGCCCGACACCGCGCTTGAGCCCCACAACGCGCTGGAACCCCAAACGGCGCTCGATCCCCACAAAGCGCTCGAGCCCCATAAGGCACTCGAGCCCCAGAGGGCACTCGAGCCCCAGGCCGCGCTGTCCGCGCCCACCAACAGCACTTGGCCCGTGGCGGCGTCGTAACGAACTGAAGGCGATAATGCTCTTCCCACCAGAGTGTCGGTGTTATTCAGCGCCGCCCAGACGTCCAGATACCCGGCCCCCACCGTGAATAGGTCGTACTGACTGGTGTAAGTCTGGCTGGTGATCGGGTCCGTGGCACTGCTGTAAGCGGGAAAGTTTTTGGTCGCGGTCTTCATCAAGCGCGCCTTCACCATATCTGGCGTTAGCGTCGGGTCTTTCTGAATCATCAACGCCGCCGCGCCACTTACCATGGGCACCGCCATACTGGTTCCGCTTAGCCACACATAGCAGTAAGAAAGGGTGCTATTTCCGTTAACTTCAAAATAAGAATAAGGAACGACATTCTGCGGGTATAGCTCCGAGATCCAATTATTCGTATTCATCAACAACGAGATGATCTGGTTACCAGGCGCCACTAAGTCTGGCTTCACGACATGGTCCAGGTAAGTCGGCCCCTTCGAACTGTAACTGGCGATCTCGTCATCTCCGCGCGCGGCCGTTTTGCGAGTCTTCATGGCGCCCACCGTGATCACGTAAGGATCATTGCCCGGGGAATTGACCGTGCCATAACCGGAACGCCCGCCGCTGTTATCACGGCCATCGTTCCCGGCCGCCACCACCACCACCATTCCTGCTTTCCAAGCCGCTTCCACCGCTTGGCAAAGCGGATCCGTGGTGTAGCTCTCGTACACCGGACGGCCCAGGGACAGATTGATCACCCGAATGTTGTAAGTACTCTTGAGCGCAATGGCGCGCTGAATAGCCGCAATCACGTAACTGTCCTGGCCGCCACCTTTCGCATCGAGTACGCGTAGGTTAATCAGGCGCGCCTGCCGGGCCATGCCGCGAAAGGTGTGCGTATAGCCCCTGCCGTCCGAACTGGAGGCGTTGCTCCCGATGATCCCGGCCACATGGGTTCCATGCCCGTATTCATCTTTCACCGTTTTGGCCCCGTTCGAATTAGCGGGCACAAACGTTTCGTCGTAAATCACCCTTGACTTACCGGCTTTTTCGTTATTCGGGTTATCGGATCCTACGCGCAGGTCCCAGTGATCGGTCAGCCCGCTATCGATCACCGCGACGCCGACGCCCATCCCGTCAAAGCCGTTCTTCAGGGCAAAGTCGGCTCCCACCGCGGCGGCGGCATAGTCCAAACTGCCCCTCACACCGCGGTCTGGTGAGATATAGGCGACGTCGGGATCATTCGCCAGTTCCACCACCTTCGCGGCTGGAAGCGAATAGTGGCCGGCCTTGATGACGTCCAAACCGGTCTTGAGTTGGCCCCCCTTACTCGTCACCTTCTTGTGGTGCGACTCCGTGGGCGTCTGACGGT
>JAYVRS010000380.1:0-6497 GCA_043776185.1 Bryobacteraceae bacterium
CACCAGTTCCACTTTGATCTTGCGGAACTTGCCGTCGCGGACCTGATTGGTGGGCGTGTAGGCGAGCGAGTATTGGTTGCGCAAAGCGTTGTGTACCGACCCAAAGATGCCGCCATACTCGGCGATAAAGCGGGGGAAAAAGGCCATGCCGCCGGTCTCTTTGGCGAAGGTACGCACTTGGTTGTCGGCTTGCAAAAAGTCCAGCCGCTGGATGGCGCCCATGCCGCCACGGGCATCGACCATCTCGCGCATGGCTTGGAGGATGCTCATGCCGTAAACGGGCACGCCCGCCGCTTGTAGTCGCTTGCGGCACTGGTCGAAGGTCATTTTGGAGAATGTATCGACGCCGGAGCCGATGTAGAAAATGGCTTTGCGCCCTTCGATTTCGCTCATCCGCTCGGCGGTGTCGACGAGAGCATCGTACATGTTCGATTCGGAGAAAGCGGCAATGCGCAGGCGCTGTAAAGCTTCCTGAGCCTTGCGGCGATCGGTGGAAAAATCGGCGAGGATTTCAGGCCGCAGATCGAAGGCCACCACCGCGACAAAGTCCTCAGGCTTCAACGTCTGGACGAACCCATAAACGGCGGTGAGCGTTTCATACCAGCCTTGGCCCCAATACTGCTGAAACAGGTTCGAGAACTCGATCACGAGCGCAATGGTCATGGGAGCTTCGCCCATCGCGAACTGCGAAACCTGCTGCGGCGTGCCATCTTCAATGACGCGAAAGTTGCCCTTGGGAATACCGGGGATGAAGCGGCCGCGGTTATCCAGCACGGCTACGTCCACCGAGACGGTGGTGGAGTCGCTCTTAAAGGTGGTGATGCCCTCGGGCAACGCATCCGGACCCTTCTTCTTTAGCTTCGACTCGATCGGAGCGCGTTCTGGTTCGGGCGCATCGCCCGCTTTCTTCCGCGGCCGGGCCACGGTGTCGGAACCTTCCTTCTTGGGGCCGGGCTGCGACCAAGCCGGCGTCAAAAGGGCGAGCAATATGGACATCGACAGGAAAAAGCGGAGGCGCATCTTCAATAACTCCTTAACGAAGCGAACACTACTACTCTAGACGGCGCAGCACCCCGTTGGGGTTTCGCCGCTATGGCTGATCGGAGGCCGCCGGCCGCGCGACCGTCTCTTTCTCCAAAAACGGGATGCCGCGCTGCATCCAATCGGGCTTTGGCGCGCCCTTTAGTTGATAGTCGAAGAACTCCTGCAAGCGGCGCGCATAGTCCTTCTGGTTCACGCGGCGGCGAAGGCCATGCGGCTCGCCGTTGTAGCTGAAAAGGTAAACCTCTTTTTCAAGCCGCCGCAGGGCCAGGAAATACTCGATGCCCTGATACCAAGGCACCGCGTCGTCGGCGTCATTGTGCACCATCAGCAGAGGCGTGGTGACTTTGTCAGCTTGAAAGATCGGTGAATTTTCCAGGTAACGCAACGGATACTGCCAAGGAGTTCCGCCGATGCGACTCTGGGTGCGTTCGTATTGGAACTGCCGCGGAATGCCCGGGCCCCAACGAATGCCGTTGTAGGCGCTGAACATGTTGGCCACCGGCGCGCCGGCCGCCGCGGCTTTGAAACGCTTGGTTTGGCCCAGCATATAGGCGATCTGATAGCCGCCCCAGCTATGACCCTGGATGCCGATGTTACTCTCATCGACCCCACCCTTGGCCACCACCGCATCAATGGCCGGCAGGACGCACTGCAGCGCGCTGGGCCCGGGATAACCGAGCCGGTAAGCAATGTCCGGCTGCAGCACGAGGTAGCCGTTGGAGACATAGTAGCTCACGTTGATCGAGTGGCCCGGGGCGGGCGGCACAAAGTTGTGCAGCCCTTGCGTGAGCCGCTCATAGATGTAAACCATTAGGGGATATTTCTTGGCGGGGTCGAAGTTGTCGGGCTTGAAAAGCGTCCCTTTAAGCGCCATGCCATCGAGACTGCGGAAGCTAACCAGTTCGGCCTTGCCCCAGGTGAAAGGCTCCATTTGCTTAGCGCCTTCGGAGACTCGTTGCACGCCCTTCAGATCGGTATCGGCCACGTACAGGTCAGGGAATTCGTCGAAGCGCGAAGTGGTGAACAGGATCTTGTCGGCCTTTTCGGCTTTGATGGGGGTGCCATAGGCGCGCGCGCCCATCACCAGCAGTTCGGGCTTGATTTGCCGGCCGAGGAAGTCGCGATAGAAGCCGGATTCACGCGTGGCTAGGCGCTCAGCGCGCAGCAAGAGGGGCTTAGCCGGGTCGAAGCCGCGCTCGGCCGGGTCGTCGGACAAACGAACCGCGCGGAACTGCAGGCCCTCGGCGCGGCCTAAGCCGTCGGTGACATTCACCGCCCGGCGACCGTCCAAATTCACCTGCCACAAGTCGTAACGGTCATAGAGCAGCACGCTCGCGCCATCGCGCGTCCAACCGCCAAAGCCATAGGGCGGCGGCGCGTCCGGATGATCATCGTCCTCGTTAAAGAACTTCACCGGAATGGAGGCCGTCAAGTTCACTCGCGCTCCCGAAGGCACCTGGACGGCAAACCAATGCTGGCCATCGAAGTGTACGGCGGCGTTGCCCATATGCGACCAACTCAAGGCGCCCGCCTGTTTGGTGGCCAGCGGCGTCCGCTCTCCATTCATCGTATTGACGACGTAGAAGTCGGCATAGCGCCGGTCGTATTCCGCGGCCCGGCGATAGGCGCGGTCATCGGAGCCAAAAGCGTAGCGGCCGTCTTCGCTCGCGTTCAGCTCGCTCATGTCTAAGCCGGCCAGCGGCACGGTCTTCTTGGTCGCCCAATGATACACGGCGCGGTAAGTGCGATTGCGCTCGGCGGCGGCGCGCGACTTCTGCATGGGCTGGATGTGGTCGTCGAGATAGTGCCAGAGGTCGAAGCCCGCCTTTTCGACGGGAGGGTCGTCGCCGGTTTTCGCGGCCTTGGGCGGCAAAGCGACGCCGAAAAAGAGGTGTTCGCCGTCGCGCGAGAAACTCAGGGTGCCCTTGCTGGATAGCGTGTGGCCCCCGGACAACCCGGCTATTTCAATGGCCACCGCCGTCGCCGCCTGACGATCCCACTGGTAGAGCTTAACGCGCGCCGTCGGATCGGCCGCATCCTCTCGCTCGCTCAGTAGCGCCAGACGCTGTTGACGTTCGTCCCAGGTGAGGCGCGTATACTTGCCCTTGCCGGTTACGAGCGGTATCAGCGGCGCTGGGTCGCCCGCGGCCAACACTGGCAGAGCGTAGACGCCGTTAGTCGATTCTGGATTCTTCGTGGCGACCGCGTAGACCAACGTGCGTCCGTCGTGGGTATAGGTGTAGTCGGTGACATCGGCGAACTCGCGTTCTAGGCCGTCCGACAACCGGCGCAACACCAGCGGCGAGCCCACGGTGGCAGCAGCCGTCGAACGTCCAGCGCCACCTCGACGCGGCTGATCAGCTTCGTTATCTTCCTCCGCCTCCGCAGCCTTGGTCGCAACCACGGGCAGGCTTTCACGGTGGTAGACGACGAAGTCGCTGGCGTAGCGCGCCAGTTGAAAGCCTTTTACGCCGGTGACCCGTTGAAGCGCCTTGGTCCGCAAGTCGATCAGCACAAAGCCGGCGCGGGGCATCTCTTCGGGCTTCTTCTTGGCGCGGCGCGCCGCCTCGGTTTCCGCCCGCGACGGGAAAGTGGTGAAGATGACCCATCGGCTATCGGCCGTAAACTGAATGGTGGCGGTGCGCTGGACGGCGGGAGCCGCTTCAGCGGCTTCGGGATCGGGCGGCGCGGCGGGCGGGCGCTCACCGGCGGGCTCCCGAACCTCGGTGTTCAAGGCTAGGTCCTGAACAATCACCTCGCCATCGCCCTCCTGCGGGAACCAGCCGTAAGCGACATACTTGCCGTCGGGCGAGATCTTTTGGCCGGAGATGGCCCGAAATGCATCAAAGTCCGCGTGGGTCAAGGGACGCTTGGCGCCCGTTTGAGCCTGCATCAACGCCAGGAAAAGAGCTAAACCCACAAACGTACGAAACATTCCCCTATTCTAAGCCCAGTGCGTCACTGGATCAGAACTTACTGATCGGTACGATGCACCGGGAGGGTTATGATGTTCGAAACCTGGAAGGCCTGGGCAATCGTAAGTTGCGTGAGTAAGTTCGTCGGCAAATCGGAGTTTAGCTCCAATTGCACTTCGTAGATACCCACTTGGCCCTTGACGAGACGAGCGAAAATGACATTGGCCGTTCGTCCGCCAGCCAGGGACGAGACAAACTCTACCGGTTCGTTGTAATCGGCACCATTGTAAGGCTGCCCGGCGACCAGCGGATTCAAATCGCCGCCCGGAATCACTAATCCTAGCCCAGTCGCATAGACAGTGATGGTTTCGCCCGGAATCGCGGGATTAGAATCCGTGACCCGCGAGCCACCCACATTGGCGCAGCAAAGGCCAACATTGGTGGCCGACAAAATCACTTGTGCCGCATCGGCGCCCGCCGAGTCCTTGGCCTCAGTGCGGACCGGGATCCCGTTGCCCGCCGGACCCTCGACGCGTGCCCGCAGGCGCACGCGAGTAAATACCCCGGCGTTAAAGGCCACAACTTCCGGATCGCCGGAACCCGCATTGATGGCATTTACCAGGCCATTGCGCACATCGGACAGGGCATCGCCTAGCTTCACGATGTACTCGTACGGGCGGTCGTTGATAAAGATGCGCGCCTTGTCGCCGTCCTTCGCCGTGCCATCCACCGAAACCGTTCCCTGCGCAAAGCTGGACCCGTGATAAACCACGCCGGGCCGAGGATCCGTGGTTCCCTCGGCAAACAAACCGGGATTCTGCCGGATGATCGGCACGCCCACCGCCGTCGATACCGAGACCGTGCCATTGGAGCGCCGCGTGCGAATCCAAGCCGTCACGCTCGTCGCGTCTACCACTTCCCAGGGCATCTGCGCCCGCACTTCGGTGGGCGAGACGAACACCATCGGGGCACGAATGCCGTCAAAATAAACCTGAACGCCGCCGAGTTCCTTAGGCAAGTCGCGCCCGTTGGTCAAGTCAGCGGAAGCGGTAGTGTCGGCCAGATTCTCGCCCAACAGCGTCACAATCGTGCCCGGAGCAATCTTGGCTGCATCCTGGCCACCGCTGAGGGTAGCGCCGCTGGTGGTGAGCGTAATTGTGGCGTCAGTCGAAACCGCCGTCGTCAAGTTAACGGCGTTTCCTGCTTCGCCCGATATCCGCGCCGTTACTACGAGTGCACCCAGACTGTTGTTCACAGTCGCTAAGACATTGGGGTCGCCACCATTGGCGTTGATTTGGTCAGCCAGGGCTCGCACAATGATCCTGATCGTGTCGTCTTTCTTGATCTTGTACTTGAATGAGGACGCGGTGCCCGTCGGTCCGATGGTCACCGTCACTTCGTCGTTTTCCTTGATCGTGCCGGCTAGGCTTACGGCGCCCACCGCAAAGATTTCGCGGCTGGCCGCGTTGCGCACTCCGGTATTGGCCACTAACTCCTCGCCCGGCGTGTAGACCAGCACGCGGCGGTTAAAAGGGTCGGCCACGTACAGGTTGCGGCCGTCGAAGGCGAGCGAAGTCGGCGTTCGCAGAGTGTCGGACGCGGAGATCAGCTCGGCAAAGAAATCCGAGGTATTGTTGACGTCGCTCCGTACTTGCCCCAACACCACGTCGGCGGCTTGGCCATTGCGGGTCGGCAAAGTGTTGTAAATCAGCACCCGATCATTGCCACCGTCGGCGACATAAAGGCGTCGTCCATCGGAAAGCGCGAAACGCGGAAAATCCAAGGTGGCTCCGCAACGGCCAGGGAAAGTATCTTTACCGGCGGTGTCCTTGCCGTTCGAGACGCATAGCTTCTCCGTGTTATTGGCCACCGACGTCGTCGCGTCCGGCTGACCCAACACCAGATCGGCGGCTTGGCCCGTGCTGTTCGGTATCGAGTTCCAAATCATCACCCGGTTGTGACCCAGATCCGTTACGAACAGCTTCTGCCCATCGCTGGTTACCGACACCGGATTCAGCATAGACGAAGCGGTGGCCACGATGGTCGATTTCGTCAGATCTACTTCCGGGGCAGTGGTGAAGTTCGACTGGCCCAAGACGAAGTCCGCCGCCGTATTGTTTTGCGTCGGAATTGAGTTCCACACCAGCACGCGGTGGTTTTGCGTATCAGCGACATAGAGGCGGCCACTCTGGATCCAGACGCCCTGCGGTCCGCGGAATGACTTGCTATCGGTGACGATGCGCCGGAGCGACGTAAAGTTATCCTGGCCCAAAACGACATCGGCGGCCTGCCCATTGGCCGTCGGAATGGAGCGCCAGATCAGGATGCGATTGTTATCCGTATCGGCCACAGCCACCGCGGTCCCATCCGTGGCCACCGCCGTCGGGCTACGCATGCCTTGCGCCGTCAGGGCGACGTTTGAGGTGGTGAACTCCTTTTGGCCGATTACGACATCGGCGACACCGGCGCAAATCGGGCAGCGCCCTACGTTTGGCGCGATCTCGGCGTCTTGCGCCGGCACCGCTCGCCGAATGTCGC
>JAYVRS010000381.1:0-2017 GCA_043776185.1 Bryobacteraceae bacterium
GTCCGGTAGAGCCGCGATCGATCAAGCGTATGGCTCGCCGCGTAACGCTCCGCCACTTCGGCATTCGGCTCCGAGATCCCGACGACGTCGAGGTCAGTCCGGGTGAGCGAATTCCGCAGGAAGCCGGCGGCGTGGCCGTGGGTGAGGCCCAAAATGCCGACCCGCAGTTTGGGGGCTTGGGCCAGTAACGAAAAGGAAAGGCCGAGGAAGAGTAGAAAGCGCATGCTTGCCGGAGTCTGTCACGCCGGTCGAGTGGCTGTCAACTCGCGATAGGCCCGATGAAAAAAGCCATCGGTCATGCCGGCGATATAGTCGCCCACCAGACGGTGCGCGGGCTCGCCCGCATAGTCTAATCGGTAGTCTTCCGGCAGGGCTTCGGGATGCTGCATCAGATACTCAAACATCCAGCCAACCTGGGCCGAGGACTCGGCCCGTTCCGCCTCGAGCGCCGGCGATGAGTAAACGTGGGCATGCAGAAAATGCTTCAGCGACTGGTTCAGCGCCGCGGACTCGGCCGTAAACCCCACCAACCGTACCGGATGTTGGCGCACATCCTCCACACTCAGCAATTGCGTAGCGAGCAGATTCTCCTGCGTACCCTGGATGAGGCCGGTCACCAACGTATCCACCAGCCGGCGCACGAATTCGAGCCACCGCACGCGCTCGGGCGCACCGGGATACATCGAGTCAATCGGCTCATAGAACGCGTAGGCGGCCGGGCAGGCATTCCACAATTCGTTCAGCGAAAAGAGGCCGGCGTGCGAGGCATCGTCCAGATCGGCCGTGTTGTAGGCGACCTCGTCGGCCATGTCGATCAGCTGCGCTTCGAGCGGCGGACGCAGACCAGGCAAGTATTCGTCAAGCTGGGGAAACTCGCCGCGAGCGAAGTCGCGCGAGTGCTTCGCCATGCCCTCGCGAACCTCGAAGGTGAGATTCAGGCCCGGGAAAGCGGCATAGTGGGATTCGAAGCGTTCGACAATGCGTAGGGCGTGGACGTTGTGATCGAAGCGGTCGCCGAACGGGGCCATGCGGCGGTTCAATTCGTCTTCGCCGGCGTGCCCAAACGGGGGATGTCCCAGGTCATGCGCTAGAGCGAGGGCTTCCGTAAAGTCCTCATCCAGGCCGAGGCTGGCGGCCAGCGTTCGGGCGATTTGCGAAACCTCAAGCGTATGGGTGAGACGGTTCCGAAAGTGATCGGAGACGGCGGGCGGGAAGACTTGGGTCTTATTTTCGAGACGCCGGAAGGCCCGGGAATGTACGATGCGGTCGCGATCCCGCTGAAAGTCATTCCGGTAGGGATGGGCAATTTCCGGATAACGCCGGCCGCGGCTGGCGGAGACAGGCAGGCGCAGCCGCGCGAATCGCTCCGATTCGGCCAGGCCTGGCACGTCGCTTTACTTCTTTGCCGGAATCTCGCCTAGCAGCGCGATGGCGTTACGGCTCACTTGGTTGCGCGGATGAATCCGCAGCGGCTCAATCAGCTTGCGCGCTTCGTCCGGCCGGGTGCCCATGATGGCGCGGGCCAAGGCCATCGTGGCCTGTTCTTTCGAAACCATGATGCTGGGCGCAGCGATCAACTCGTTGAAGATCTTTTCCGCATCCGCCAACTTGCCTTCGGAGACCAGGGCTTGAGCAATGGAAAACTTAGCCAGCGAACCGAGGTCGCCGCCGACCGCCGCCAACTGCTCGTATACCTTGCGGGATTCGGCGAGATTGCCCTTGTCGGCCAGCATCGTGGCTTTCTGGAACAGGGCAATGGACGCTTCCTCCGTACCGGGGAAGCGGGCGATGACATCGTTGATGGCTTTGCTGGTGGCGGCGTCCTTCAGCGCTTGGGTGCCGAAAGCTTTGAGCGCGCCGTTTTGGGGCTCCGGCCCCACGGTGGCTTCGCGCGCCACGTATACGTCGCGCAGTGCGGTCTGCCGCTCCGCCGCGCGGCTTTGAATAAACCAGTAGGCCGCACCGGCCACGAGTAGAACGGCCAGCGCCAAGCCCCCGTAACGAATTACCTGTTGGC
>JAYVRS010000382.1:0-6457 GCA_043776185.1 Bryobacteraceae bacterium
CACGATGGATTCGTTGCAGTACGCCGCCTCGGCCGCGTTGGTCGCATCGTCGAACCAATCGTAAGGCAGGCCGCCACCGCCTTCTTCGAGCGGCAGCGCCAATAGATGACGGGTCAGCCAAATCGGGTTATCGCTCCACGCGAAGCCCGTGTATGTGCCTGCCCCATTAAACAGATCGACAATCGCACCCCGGATCACAGCGGTGATAGTCGGGGCCGCATCCTCCACACGGATATCGGACGGGATCGTGACACCGACGTAAGCCAGGCGCGAGTAAGGGTAGGATGCCGGGAAGCGCGAGTCCTGGCCGCCTACGACGCCATCCGCGCCGCTATGCCAGCTCCAGTCCGGGGCGTTGGCCTGATTGGCACGCGGGTAGAAGACTTCCTCCACCGGCCCCACGCACAACGCAGCCAGCACCTTCGTGACGCCACCCTGATCGACATGCTGGATCGGCACGCCCGCCAGTTGCACGCGACCCAACACAATGGGGATCGGCACGTCGTAGGGTGTGTCATCCACCGACGCGAAGGACGCCGTCACCGTCGTCTTTTTTTTGCGCCTGAAGAGCAAGAGGAAGCGCTTCGTCTCCGTGTCCTGATATTGATAAGTGCCCGTCTGGCCAAAGAATCGGAAGCCACCGAAGTGGTGCGTGTTGGCGTAGCTATTGCACTTCGCCCAACTGCGATCGCATGATGCACCAGCGCCAGCATAGCCACAACGCGGACCCCTGAAAACCCAGTTGCAGCCCGGCGTGAACAGGCGGCCAGGCACATCCTGATCAATCGCGGCGAGTAACTCCTCAGCCTCAATCTCCACCGTGTTCTCGTCCATACGACCCGCGCGCCGCATGATGCCGTGGAAGAGCACGATGGAATCGTTGGTGACCGTACGCTCCACCTTGCGGATCACGATGCGCCCACCCTCGATCGTGTTCGTCAGAAAGAGCTGGGCGGCCGTCGTGTCGACGTTGGTAAACTGCACGCGTACGCCGTCGAATTGTCCGCCGTCGTAGCGGCGGATCGCGGAGCGAGACGTCACCTTGGCCGCGTAGGTGTTGCCGTTCCAAGTGATGGCTTGGTCACTGAACCGCACGATGCCGCTGGGCAACGTCAACTCGTAGAGATCGACAGGCTGGTTCTCTACCGAGTACAGCGCGGCCCGGAATTCTGGGGTGACCGTGATCACGCTGGCACCTCCAGCAATTGCACTTGGCCGGAGTAAGAGTTATAGCCAACCAAGCTGAAGCTGGGCACGGACTCATAGCGGACCGTGTAGACCGTACCGCGCTCCGGATGCGTCCACTGGAACGAGGACGTCATGCCGTTCTGTCCCGTCCAGTGGTCTAAGATCGCTTGGGATTCCGTCTGGGTAACCGGCAGCGAGCCCCCGAAGCTAAGCTTGAAGACCCGCCGCTTGCCAGCGCCCTTCTTTCGCCGCTGCTCACTGCCATCACGATGGACCGTCACCAGGACGTCAAACGCCTGCGGCGCTTCCTCCAGCGGGTAGTCAGGCAACGGAGTATTAGGAAATGCTGCCATGGGTTATGCCGGCTGATACTGCGAGATCACGGTTCGCAGTCTGCCATTCCCTTTCACATTTCGCTCCACTTCGCGCGTCACGAAGCCAGCGGGCACTTCCAGCCGCACAGTGACTTCGTGGCCGGTCTGGTCCTGACGGCCCTCGCCGGAGTTCTGGCCCCGGCCCGGCGCGCCCACGTTGATGATCTGTTGCGTCTGCCCACTGATCGGCCGCGGTGTCGCCTGTTGAAAGGACCCGGAGGCACCAGCCGACTGGCTCGTTTGCGCCAGGTTGGCTCCAGCCCCCACAAGAACGCCGCCTGCCGCGGCCATCAAGCCGCCCACGGCGATAGCCCTCACGCCCGCGCCGACGCTGGCTCCAGCCAACCGCCCAGCTAATGTACTCGCCATCGCGATCTCAGCGATACCCATTTGCACCAACAGAACGCCCGTCTTGATGAGCATCTGCCCCACCATGCCGAAGAACGCCGCGAGTAATTTCTTACCGGCCCCCTCTTGCCCGGAGACAATATCCGCGAAGAAGGAAGCAAAGGCCTGGGTCGCTTGCCCTGCGAAGTCCATTGCGCCGGATTTGAGCGACTTCATAGCGCTTTGGAATGGCGTCAGATTCAGCGTATTTAATTGCTCCAGCGCCTCACGGAGGCGAATCACATCGTCAACTTGTTCGAGTGTGGGGTTCTTACCAATCGCATCGATCTGCCGTTGAATCGCCGCGCGGGCATCAGGCAGTTGGCGATTCGCTTCCGCCGCAATTTCCACGGGGATCTTACCCTTGCGAGCTTGATCAATGGCCTTCGTGATGGCGCTGGCGGTGCTTACCGCTTCACTGATCGCCTTTTGTTGTTCCTCCTGCCGCTTCTTCCTCGCCGCCGACATCACGGCGTCGAACAGCTCCTGTGCTTCACGAGCCGCCTGGCCACTCGAGATGCGAAAGACTTCCACCAGTTCCTTCAGCGATTCCTTTGCCCGCTCCGCTTGCAGCTTCTCAACTTCAGACTGAAGGGTGTCCATCTCGGCAATCCGCTCGCGCTCCTTATCACGACGCTCGGACGCCAGCTTCTCTTCGGCTCGACGATAGATCTCCAGCGCACGTAGGCGCGCGTCCTTGATGGCCTCTTCCCCTACGTGACGGAATTCGTCGATCTTGCGGAAGTCCGCCAGTAACGTGTTCAGATTGGCCTGGCTCGGGTTTGCCAAGCGCCCACCCAACTGATCCATCAATGCGATGAAACCCTTCAACTCCTCTTTCAGTTTCTTAGTGTCGGCCGTTGCGGCTACCTGGCCTCCAGCAAAGCCACGGATTCCGCCCTCGCCTTTCACGACCTGCCCAGAGAACTGTTCCAGTTCACCAGTAAGTGCCGTCAATTGATCCGAGTAACTAAACAGAGCGCGGGAATTATCAAGTGAGAAAATCTTGGCGACTGATCCAGCCGCATCACTTGCCATACTGCTCGTGGCTCTGGCGAAAACGGTGCTCAATTCTTTCAGCCCCTTCGACGCAGTGCTAAACCAATTGATCCCAGCCAGTTTAGCCAGTTCATCTGCGAGCATCACAATACCCGCTAGGAGGGATACTACGGTTGTTCCGACCAATCCGATGAGGAACATAAGGCTTTGGAATGCCGCCTTCCCTGCCTGCCAAACCGTGTTGAAAATAGGGGCCAGCACACCCAATCCGAATACCAAGACGTTTAGCGTTTTGATGATCGTGAGGATGGTCTGGTTGAAGTAAATGGCCAGCGTATTGACGTAGTCTTGTTTGGGCCCAGCCTGATCGAGAGTGTCGCTCCAGCGCTTCAGAATCGCCTCAAATACGCCACTCCGACCTAGGGCCTCACCGACCGCTGAAGTCCACCTCAACAGCGTTGCATGTGACTTTTCCACCGCGTCGGCTAGGCTGAAGTAGTCAGTGCCATTGCGCTTTACCGCCGCGCTGGTTTTTTCTGCGAGTTCGTTATAGAAGGACCGGAGCTTCGCATCCGTGTCCACCTTACTCGTTGCCACACCTTGAGCAAGCGCCATTTCATCAATGGCGTCCTTGATTTGCAGATTCACCCCAATCTGCTGGAAGCCACGCGCATTGCCCTTGACGACAGCGTCCGTAAGCATGTTTTGCGCGCTTACCAGATCAGCCCCCGAAGCTTTGGCCAACTTATACACGTTCTCCACCAGCTTCGTGTACTGCTGAATGGTGATCGGAATGTCGGCTTGCAGCACGCGATTGGCGTTTTTTAGAATGGTCTGCGCACCAACCAAGCCTTCAGTCGCCCCACGGAGCTTCTGAATCGCGTCGGCTGCATCTACGCCGGCAGTCTTAGCCAACCCCTCAAAAATGAGCTTCAGTTCCAACGTATCGGAGGCAACCTTCGCTTGTTCAATTACCCATCCAGCCGCAGCCGCGCCCATCCGCGCAAACCAGGTAACAGCGATTACTCCGACACCAGCGATTACCAATCCCAGTCCCGTCATCGAGTTCTCAGCCTGCAGCCCACGCTGAAATAGTTGCTGGCCAAAAGAGTTGAATGCAGTGGCTGCCGAGTCCAACCCACCCGTAATCGCCGCGCTGAAGTTTTGGAACATACCCACAGAAAACGATAGGACGGAATTGATAGCCTGCTGCGTTTTGCGCAAGCCTTCGGTAATACCGTCCACGTACTTGCTCCGGAGCGTAGCTTCGACTGTGTTGGCTGCTGCCATATAATCAGAACAGTGGAACTGTTAATAGCCTTTCTCTTGCTAGTCTCAATACTTCTGGCCCTGGCGCTCAGCCGAAGAGCCGTGGGCTCGTTCTTTATTAGCCTGAGCGGACTCTGTACTTTTCTGGCTCACATCATTCGCTCTGTGACTCCTCACGGGCCTTCATCTGCAACCAAGCCTTGATCACCACCAGCGCCTGCCAGTCCTCGTAACCCAACTCCAACTCGCCAATCGGGTAGCCCACTTGGCTCCAAGTAAAAACCCTCATCAACTCGCCAACCCAAATCCGGAAGTCCACCGGGAACTTCTCGACGAGACCTGGCAGCCGCGTGCCATCGGCCTTTGTCGCGCCGGCCAACTGGCAGGGAGCGCACCAGCCGTCTGGGTTACAGTGGACGGCTGGGCACTCTTCACAACGCTTCTCCACCGCGTCGTAGTCCGAAGCCAGGTACGCCTCGACCAGCGCCGCTAGTTTTTTTCCCCTTCGGTCTCCGGGGCCGCATCTTCGTAAGCCATCGCCGCCGATGAGAGCCAGGTCACATTGACCAGGTCACGCCAATCGTTCACCGGCGTGCCCAAAACGAGCCCTACCGAAGACTTATCCGTTTCGCCGAGGGTCACCTTCGAATTGAGGGGCACGAAGACCCCATCGGCATTCTCGTATTCAGCGTTCTCGATCTCCAATAGCAGGGGCTTGATGAAGCGCGCACGGGCCTCAGACACGTGGCTCTTCACCTTTCGCCCCTGCACTTGGAAGCGCGCGGTCAGGAAGTCCGAGCGCTCCTTTGAGGTCGGCTCACGGAGGATGAGAATCACCTGTTCGTCTCCCACCGGGATAGTGATGCGTCGGATGCGGGCAAAACTTTGGACGGCCATTTTCGTATTTCCTTTCGTCTTAGGCGAGATAACTGGTCGAATGCAAATTGGTGATGTTCAGGAAGAAGTTGTCGAAGATCTGGAACTTGCCGGCATAGGCCAACGCGCCATCGTCTTCCACCTTCTTCGGGGCCTCCATCAGGGCCACCTTGGGGAACAGGAGCTCGGCAGAGTAGCGCACGGCCGCATTGGCGATCTCGCCCACAATGGGGATCGACATCACGAATTCAGTACCTTGTCTCATCTGGGTACGGTAGGCGCGATCCTCGATCTCGATGGTGGCTTCCAACATCGCCTCATAGTTCTTACCGCGCCGGATCTGGCCCACCGCGCATGAGGCATCGCCGAAGAGATACTTGCCGCTGCCGCCGTTTTTAAAGCTGAACTTGAAGTCCTTCACCTGCGAAGAGATCACCGTGGGGGCACCGGTATGCGCGCCGCCGGTGAAGGTTCCACCTTGCTTAAGGTTGGCATCGCAGTACGTGAGGTAACTCTCATTCACCAGCGCCGGCTTGGCCGTCAAGGTGACTACGGTGCCATCTTCCTCCACCTCGTCACGTCCCACCAGGTCAGCTTCAAAATCAAGGAACTCGCCACGCTTGCCGCTCAGTGTGAAACCGACGCAGGTGACGCCAGGGAAGCGCCATTGTTTGTCGCCGTCGTTCTCGACCATCGTTCGATAGGGCAGCTCCACCACTGCCTGGTCTATCTCCAACTTATGGAGGAAGGCCGTGGAGGCCGCCACCGCCGTGGCCGTGTCCTTGCCCATGGCTTGGCTAGCGAAGAGTCCGATCAAATGGGGCGTGGCCTTGTCCTTATGCTTGCCCTCCATCTTGTAATTCAAGACCTTATGGCGCGTGGCCAGCAGATTACCCGTGATCTGGTCAGAGTTCACGTAGTTCGTATTGACGGCTGACTCCATGGGATCGCCCATGAACGGCAACAGCGTATTCACCGCCACAGCCGTGGCGATGTTGGCTTGTTTGGTGAGAGAGACGGCGCGCCAGCCGCCGATGATGTTTTTAACGCCCACTTAGCTTTCCTCCGCCCTTTGCCAACGCCGCATCTACATTCACGATCGGCATTGGCACTGCAAACTGGAGGCCGCTAGCCTCCACAGTGAACGTGGCACCGTCGTACCGGTCGAAGTAGTCGGGATACAACAGGAGCGCTTTCTCAGCATCCGCACCCTCCAAAATCTGATCGGGCTGGTAGCGCCCCTTAAGCTGCGGATCGTATAACTCGACCAACATTTTGCATCGTGCCTTCATAAGCTCATCTCCCTTACTCGCTGAATCGTGACCTTCGTTTCGCCCAGCCCGTAGTAGCGCGGGCCGTTCTGT
>JAYVRS010000383.1:0-2005 GCA_043776185.1 Bryobacteraceae bacterium
GCGGTGAGATAGAGATAACGTTCAAGCCGCCGGATGTTGTAGTCGAGGTCGAGGCCCATCACCAGAAAGGCGACGTCAGCATTGGCGGCGATCACTTGAGGACGCATTCGATCGCCCGGATCACGCCGGACGAACGCCGTTTGACGGGGGAGAATCGCTTCGATCCGCGTGCCATCGGCGGAGAGCGCCACCCAGTCGCCGGTGACGGCGCGGTCCTTACCTTGCCGCAACTTCGGACTCGGTTCCGTATCGTATTCACCGCTTTCGGTGAGGACGTCAAAGACGCCGCGATGCACAATACGAATGCGACCAGCAATGTGGTTAGCGGCGAAAGGCGCGTAGGCGGCTTCCCAATGAGCGTTCCAGCCGAGGCCGGTTAATGATGAGACCAAGCCGAAGGATACCACCGCCCGCCTGGAATCGTTAGAAGAAGAAGCGCACGCCGAGTTGCACCATGCGGAAGAAATTGGCTTGGCTGCTAATTACGCGGCCGCGCGAAAAACTTCTCCCGCTGAGAGAGTCAACTTGTTGGGTGGAAAACGGCATCACGTACATTTCACAAGCTGTAATCTAAATGGTAGTCGGGGAACTGCACAGCTCGGGACGCAAACAGGGCGATGAATGGACAAAGCGTACAAGATCAGGTCAAGAATTGTAAAGAAGAAAATATCGATGACCGTCAATTTGGCCGCATTCCCCCAAAAAGCCCGCAAAGGCCACTCTCAGCTGGCTGCAACCACTCGCGGCCGGTATCCGCCTGACGTAACTTTAAGCCTCGGCGCGGTGTTCTATTGGAAGCATGTTCCGCGTTTCTCTCCTATTTTGCGTGTTAATTGGCAGCGCTTGGGCGCAGTCGCCCCAACTCGGTCAAGTGCGGGCAAAGGGCTTTCCCCTGCCGGGCGTGGCCGTCTCGGCGACCTTGGGCTCAGAGACTGTCGCCACGACGACCGATGAGAGCGGCGCCTACGAACTCGCCCTCAGCCCTGGGGCTTGGAACGTCTCGGTACGCATGTTCGGCTTTGCGCCCGCCACCCGGGTCGTCACCGTTCCGTCGGCAAAGACGGAGTGGACGCTGGAGTTGCAGACTCGCCCCGCGGCGAACGCCAACGCGCAGCAGGCCACGTCCTTCGAGTTACCCAGCGATTTGCCCATGGCGACCGCGCCGCCTATGTCGGACGATTCCGCCAACGAGGCATTTCTCGTCACCGGCAGTTTGAGCCGGGGGCTGCAGTCGGGGCAAGCCGAGGCGCCGCTCGATCCTGGATTCGGTGGCGGCTTCGGCGGACCTAGGGGCCCCGGCATGGGCGGACCCGAGGGCATGCAGGAGCGAATGGGCGGCCTGTTGGGTGGTGGACCGGGCGGACCGGGCGGATTCGGGGGCGGCCCCGGTGGACCCGGAGGTGGTGGCCCGGGCGGCGGTGGTTTCGGGGGACGAGGAGGCGGATTCGGTGGACCTGGCGGGCCCGGCGGCGGTCGTGGCACCGGTGGTAGCGGACCCGGACGCGCCGACGGACCCGGCGGAAAGCGCGAAGGCCGTTTCGGTGGACCCGGCGGACCCGGCCCCAGCTTCGGCAACCGCCAACGAAAAGGTGGACAGGACATTCGCGGCATGATCACCTTTTCGGCTCGCGATGCCGCCTGGAATGCGCGACCCTATTCGCTCACCGGCCTGCTCTACGACAAGCCGGATCAATCGCAGATCCGCCTGAGCGCCATGGTCGGCGGCGCCATCCCCAAGGCGAAGCGCAGCCAATTTACCTTGCAGTATTCGCTGGGGCGTGGAAGGTCACCCTTCAGCGGCGTCGGCACCGTGCCCACCGCGCTTGAGCGCATCGGCGACTTTTCCCAATCTTTGGTCCGCGGCCCCGTCACTATCTACGATCCCCAAACTGCGCTGCCCTTCCCCAATAACCGCATTCCTACCTCACGCATCCACCCGGCCGCGACCGGTCTGCTGAGCCTGATTCCCAATTCCAATGTCGCCTCGCCCATTCAGAACTATCAA
>JAYVRS010000384.1:0-2003 GCA_043776185.1 Bryobacteraceae bacterium
GACTACCGATGGCGGCATCACTTGGAACTCCATCCACGATGGCATGATCGACGACTCTGACGTCTTCTCCATCCTGGTCGACTCCACCCGCCCCGGCCGCATCTACTCCAGCGCCTGCTCCGGCATTTACTCCAGTAAAGACGATGGCGCCTTGTGGCAAAAGGCCCAGGGCATTCCTCCCGACAATCGCCGCACCCACGTCATCGCCCAGGATCGCGAATACCCCGATCTCCTCTACGCCGGCACCACCGCCGGCATTTGGAAGTCTGCTGACTCCGGCGCATCCTGGAAAAAACTCCACGCCGCCACCGTGAACGCTTTGGCCGTCGACCCCCGCGACGGCCGCATCATGTATATGGCCACCGATGGCGGCGGCGTCCTCAAGACCATGGACGCTGGCCGCTCCTGGCTCCCCAAGAATCGCGGACTCGTCAATCGCCGCGTCACCTCCCTCGCCGCGTCCGCCGGCACACTCTACGCCACCACCATGTACGAAGGCGATTACGGCGGCGTCTTCGTCAGCAAAAACGGTGGCCGGGCCTGGACCCTCCTCGCCGATCAGCACCGTCTCAAAGGCGAGAACATTCTCCGTCTTCGCGTCCGCGGCGCCGAAATGATCGCCACCACTTTCAACGGCCGTCTCGTCTCCCAGGACTCCGGCAAGCACTGGGCCTTTAAACCAACCAAGCCCCCCGCCCCCCCCAACCTCACCATTCGCGGACAATCCGTCTTCGACACCGCCCGATCGCCCGGCGTCCCTGGCGTCCGCCTCGCCGCCACTGCCAACGGCCTAGAGCGTAGTACCGACCAAGGAAAGTCCTGGACCCACATCACCAAAGGCCTTCCCGCCGGCTTTGTTCGCGCCGTCGCGTTTGGCTCTAAAAGTGCTACCGAATGTTATGCCGTGCAGTACGCGCGACTCTACCGGTCTACGGACGCCGGGCAATCCTGGGAATTTCTCGCTGGTGCCGATTCACCAATGCTCCTGGTTTCGCTCTTTGTTCAAGGTCCGACAGTTTACGCCCTCAGCGAGGACCGCGGGGTCTTTCGTCGTCAAGCCGTGCAATAATATGGAGTTAGTAGCTAGAGCATCAGAACTATGAAGAAAAATCTTATCTCCCCCCTGTTCATCTCGCTATTCGCCATTTCGTTCTCCGCCCAAGCGCAGCCGAAGATGGTGGATACCGGGGAAGTTGGCAAATACGAATTCAACCTCTTCGGCGGCGGCACTTTTTTCCGCCAACAGACCCAGTCCCCGAAGATCAAACTGGAGGACGGCGGTACCATTGGTGTACGCTTCACCCAGAACTACTGGCGCTATGTCGGCATTGAAGAGGCCTTCCGCCTCCATGGCACCAACAATCCCATCTACAACAATCCCGCCACCGGCGGTACCAGTTCCTTCGGTGCGCGCAACCGCGGCTTCACCATTTCCCCCATCTTCCACTTAACCCCTCGCGATGAGCGCTTCCGCCCCTTCTTCAAAGCTGGCTTGGGCATGAACTGGCTGGGACCCACCGATGAAGCCCGCCGGCAGCTCTCGGCCATCCGCAATCCCTTTGGCCAGCCCATCAATCTTGATAGCCACATCTCGCCCCTGTTCACCTACGGCGCAGGCATCAAGTATAAGATCTCCGATCGTCTCGGCTTCCGCGTCGATGCCGATGGCTCCGTTGCGCGCGCGCCTTCGTTCGGCATTCCTGCCGTGGGCCCTCCCGGCGCCATTCTGGTGGGTAACCGCGGCATGCTCAATGGCTCCAGCATCACGGCCGGCGTCAATGTCTATATGGGCAAGCTCTACGACGTGTCGCCCGGCGACTTCACCGTGGGCCAGATGGAATCCACTTCCCTCAGCGCCTTCGACGGCGACATGTTGAACTTCAAGGTTCCCGCTTCCAGCACCCTCGAAGCCGTCAAACCGAAATGGAACTGGTCCTTCGACGGCAAGCCCGTCGCCGGTCTGGCCGGCGGCGTCGGCGGTGGTGTCGACTCCGAATCCTTCG
>JAYVRS010000385.1:0-6448 GCA_043776185.1 Bryobacteraceae bacterium
TAGGCGATCTGACCACCGGAGCACTAGTAAATCTGGAAAGATCCATGGCCGCCAATGGCCGCTATAGCGGCCACATCGTACAAGGCCATGTCGACGGCACCGCCGAGTTACTCGCTCTCGACTTACTCGGGGACGGTAATTGGTGGCTCACCATCCAAATCCCAACCGACTTAGACCGTTACATCGTCAGCAAAGGCTCGATTTGCATCGACGGAATTAGCCTAACAGTAGCCGGGATCGAGAGCGAAAGGCTCTCCGTCACCATCATTCCCCACACTTACACCATCACCGCCATGCGCAACTGGACGGTCGGCCGCCGCGTGAACCTGGAAGTCGATGTCATCGCCAAGTATGTCGAAAAACTGATGGTCGCCCGCGGATGATCGTCGAATGCGTCCCCAACTTTTCGGCGGGACGCGACCGCAGCGTGGTCGATGCCCTGGAAACAGCCATCGCTTCCGTAGCTGGCTTAGCCGTGCTCGATCGCACCGCCGACCCAGACCATGATCGCTGCGTGATCACCTTCGCCGGCTCACCCGCCGCCGTGCAGGAGGCGGCCGTCAGAGCCGTCGAGACCGCCGCCGCCCGCATTGACCTTACTCAACAGCGAGGCGTGCATCCCCGGGTCGGTGCCGCCGATGTCATCCCCTTCGTCCCCATCTCCGGCGTCACCTTGGAGGAGTGCGTCGCCCTGGCGCACGCGGCGGGCCACGAGATCTGGCGGCGAGCCCGCGTGCCCGTTTACTTTTACGAAGCCGCCGCCCTCTCCCCGGACCGCGTCAACCTGGCCGAGGTGCGGCGAGGCGGCTTTGAGGCCTTGCGGGAACAGACTGCCAGCCGCCCGCCCGACGTCGGCGGACCTGCGCTGCATCCCACCGCCGGCGCCGCCATCGTCGGAGCCCGCAAATTCCTGGTGGCCTACAACATCAACTTGGCTTCCCAAGACCTCGCGCTCGCCCAACGACTAGCCAGGAAGATTCGCGCTTCTTCCGGCGGTTTCCCGGCGGTCAAAGCTCTCGGCCTCGCGCTCGAGTCGCGCGGCATCGTCCAAGTCTCCATCAACCTCACCGACTATGAGCAAACCGGCATCGACCAAGTCTATGCCGCGGTTTCATCAGAAGCCGAAGTGCTCGGCAGCGAGTTGATCGGCCTCATTCCCCGCGCCGCGCTGCCCCAAACCAATGTGCGCTGGGAGAACTTCAACGATAATCTGATCCTCGAAAACCGCTTAGGGGCCGCCGGCCTCACTCCGTGAGCAGCATCGCGATCTGGTCCATGCGCTTGATCGTGTCCGCGCTGCCATGGTCATTATTCACGAAAATGGCGAAAGCCAAGCGGCCGCGCGTCGGCGAATCGATATAGCCGGCCAGCGTCTTCACGCCGGTCATCCCCCCGGTCTTCGCGCGAATTCGCGTCGCGCGATCATCGCGGCCAAAGCGCATCTTCAACGAACCATCCACGCCACCCCACGGCAGCGTGGCGATGAAGTTATCGGCCGTTTGCTTTTGGCTCAACAACCGCACCATCGCATCCGGCGTAACCGCCGTCAGTCGCGACAACCCGGACCCATCCTCGAACCGCGCCGCCGTCGCTCCAGATCGAGGCCCCGCAATCCCCATCCCCGCCAGGTACTCGCGCAAACCTTCCACGCCACCCGCGGCGCGCAGCATCATCTCCGCCAACAGGTTCTGGCTCACCTTGTTCACCACCGTCAGGATCTCGATCAGCGGCGGCGAACTTCGTTCCGCCAAAGTGACGCCAGCCCGCGCCGTCATTGGTTGCCCAACCGCCCGATGCTGCGCCCGCGCCACGCCATCCACCGCCACGCCCCGCTCGATTAGCAACTGCTTGAAGGCGACCGCCGCAAAGTGCGCCGGATCGTCCTGCGCCAATTCACTCGACCATCCCTTATCCGAAATAGCCATCTGGCCCGTGAGCTGGATCTGGCGTGACCCGGGCATCCGGATCACTCGGATCTGGCGAGCCCCCGCCGCCATCGTCGCCACGCGATTGTCGAGCGTGAAGTATTCCACATTCGGCTGTATCGCCACGCGAGCCAACATGCCGGGGCTGGCCCCCGGCAGTAGCGTCAGTTGCACCGCGCCCTCGTTCACCTCGAGCGCCGAGGGCGAAGCCCCAAACTCCCAGGTGAGGTCATCGTGGCTCCACCCGTCCGGCACCGGCTCCCATGGCCAAAGCGCGTCATCGCCTAAGATGTCGCCTTCGACGCGGGTCACTCCCGCGGACACCACCTGATCCGCCAACTCCGCCAGCGCCGCGAGAGCTGGACGATTCGGGGAGCCGTAAGGATAACCCCGGCCGGTGAGGGTCGGGTCACCGCCCCCCACCAGACTCAAGCTACCGGTCACCCGACCGTCCGCCCTGGGCTTTTCCGCCACCCTCACGCGGGTGGAGAATCTCGAATCGGGGCCCAACTTGGTGAGCGCAAACGAAGTGGAAAAGAGCTTGGTCACCGAGGCGGGGGTAAAGAAGCAGTCGCCACATTTACGATGGAGAATCTCGCCGTCGGCCAGCTTCTGCACCGAGATGCCCCACTCGGCACGGTGACCGGCCAGAATCAGATCGATCTTGGACTGAAGGTCGTCAGCCGCCTTGAGCACAAACACGGACAGGATAAGCAATCTCAACATGCTTTAACTATCTTCGCGCCAAAGCGTGGGCTATCTTGAGTGAGTATGCTCCCACTCCTCCTCTGGCTCGCGCTCGACTGGCGAGCCGAGTTCTGCGGCCATTCAGTGCCGTACGCGGGAACCACTTACTTCACCGCTGACCACATCGTGGTGGAGATTGAAGTATTGCCTGATAAATCCACTCCCATCCGACTGACCAGCGGCGAGTTTCGCCTGCGAATCAACGGGAAGAAAGACCTGCTAGCCCCCGAGACACCAAGCATGGTGGCCGCCTCCCTCCAGTATTCCGATTGGAGTCAACGCCCTCGACTGGTGGCGCAAGCCGGACCCATCATTGTGGGCAGGCCACGTCAGCAGCCCAGGTTTCCCGGCGATACGCGACCCGGTCAGCCGCCAAATCGCCCAGTTGATCGTCAAGACGATCACCCTGCGACCAAGACCGATGCCGAGGCGATCGTCGAGGCCGCCCTTCCGGAAGGCCCCACCTTAGGACCCACTAAAGGCCTCGTCTATTTCCCCTACCGCGGCAAACTGAAAAGCCTCAAGACCATCGAACTCCTCTGGGGCGAGCGCATCTTGAAGCTCCAGTAAGAGCCTACTTCGCCGCCGCTAACACCGGGACGGGTGCCAATGGCCCTGGATACTCGCGACCCAATAAGCTTTCGTCGCTCGTCGCCAACGCGTTCACCAGTTCCATGTGCAGATAGTCGAACATGCCCGTGTTGGGGTCCGCCAGAAACTGGGCCTGATAGGCTTCCCGAGCCAAATCGATGTCGGCCCGCAAGGCCGGATAGAGCGCCGCATTCTCGCGGCCCGCTTTCACCAGATTCGACTTATAGAGCCGCATCTCCGCCACCTGAACCCGGGCGAAGCGCTGGGCTCGGCCATGTAGTTCCTGGTCATCCCGGCTGAGGGAAGCCATCAAATTGACCAGGCTCTTAGCCGGTCCTACAGGTGCCGCAACCGGCAAGGCCGGCGCTTCGATCGTCACCAAGCCCGCAGGCACCTTGTTCTCCACCGCCGCCGCACGACGCAAACTCAAAGCGAGGCCGGCCACCGTCGCCAGTAACTCCAGCGCACTCGGTTCCAGCGGCGCTTCGCCAGGCTCCGTGTATAGAATCGCCACCACTTTCTCATCGACGACGATGGGAAACAGGTACACTTTCGCGCCCATCGTATCGGGAATCAAGTTGGCAATCGTTTCGGAAAATTCGCTACTGGTGCGGACCGCGACCACCGTGTCTTTGCTCTCCACCGCGTTCTCGAGCGCGGGTGCCGACTGTAACTCCACCTCAAACTGGCTCGTCTCGACACCCCGCGAAGTCTCGAGGATCGCGTTCTTGCCGGCAATCCGGAACACCATCGCGACTTGCGAGAACGGCATCGCGCCGTCCAGCAGCGCCGAACGCCACTGTTCAATCGTCTCGGCCTGATTCAGCCGCCGCGCCGCCTGGTTCACCCGCTCGCTCAGTTCCCTGCTAGCCGCCCGGCCGGCCGCCGTAATCGAGTCGCGCGCCCGCAACGCCACCTGCTCATAGCGATGGCTGAACTCTGTTTCCTTAGCGCCCAACGCCTCTTCCAATTCCTTGTTCTTCGATTCCAGAGCCGCCTGATACTCCGCCTCCCGAGCCTCCAGCGCCCCGGTAAATTCGGTCTTTTGATCACCGAGAGCCTGCGCTAAATAAGTATCCTTATCGGCTATCGCCGCACTGATCGCGGCGTGCTCTGAGAGTTGCTCGTCTTGCTGTTTCAGCAACTCTTCATGAGCGTCGAGCGCGTCTCGCCGGTCCGACAGAGCGGCATCGAGGGAACTCTCCAACTCGGCCACGCGCTGCCGCCAAAGCTCGCGATCCTCATGCTCCAAACGACCCTTTTCGAGGTGGGTCGCTTCAACTTGGTCCAGTTCAACCTGTAGGCGGTTGTGGATCTCCGCGAATCGGTCGTCAAAAATGCGCTCCAGATTCTGGAGCCACCCGGTCGAAAGCGTCTCTTGCACTCGATCGACCTGCAATTGCCAGGCAGCCTGGATCTGATCGCGCGCGGAACTCTTCGCTTCGGATAGGGTACGGAAGATGGGATCTTGGTCAGACATCGCTTTGTCTATCGTACGAGAGGCCGGAGTAGTACAGGCCTAAGGTGAATTATTTAGTCGTTCTGCGAAAGATTCCCAGTCACTTCGTACACTGGGGCCCCTCCACTAAGGTCAATCTTAACCGAACCTCGACCCGCCGCCATCTCAACGTTGTCAATTTCTACACTTGGACCCCGCCAACGAATCCGTGCCCGGACGTTTGAATAGTGCTTGCCGTTCCAGATCAGGGTCGCCGCCCTCACCGTTCCTTCGGCCCGCCGCCGGTCCAACCACTCCGGCACATTGCCGTTCGCCAAACCGAACGTTCTGGCCATCGCGCTTTGCCGAGTCAGCGTCGGAGCGAAGAGTCGCTGCGCCTCCGCCACGTCGAGCACGGGAATGGTCAAACTGAACAAATGCGGAATCGCGACATTCGGCTCATAGCGGTAGCTGGCCTCGAACTCCGTCGCGCCCGCCTTTCCGCGAAACTGTGACACCGTCATCCGGCCCGCAGTCAACTCCACGGCCAGGGGTTCCGCCTGAATCGGCGCGGCCATACCCGGCACCTTGATCTCCGGAGCCGCGCGAAACGCGCCGCTCCACGTGCCTTGCTCGCCATTCAAGTCGAAGCGTAGGCTCCCGGTCAGTGTGCCCTTCGAAATCTCCACCAGAAAGCCCGGCGACCATTCGCCCAGCAGGCTCGAAAATGATCGCCGCACGTCCTCCACTCCCAGGTCTTCAAAGCTGCTTTCGAAAACCAGCTTTCGGCCGTCCACCATCACCCCGGCTGCCGAAACAGCCGGTCCGGTGGGCTCACCAGGGCGTTCGTAAGCGGCGATGCCCTCATAGCCTCCGATCGAGAGACCGAAAGTTCCCGACACTGTGCCGCCGAAGCTGGCGGGCTCCGGCAGGTCATACCCGAAGCTGCGCAGGAAGCCGACCAGGGGCTGAATTTCTTGTTGCCGCAAAGTCGCCAGGCCCGCCCACCGAGGGTCGCGCAGAATCTCCCGCGAGCGAAAGCGTAACGAAAGGGCCGGGTACTTGGGGTTGTCGGCCGGCAGGCAATCGAGCGCCAGCGTCTGTCCTCGCAGATCAAGCCGGCCGCGGTAAGCCAATGGCAGACCGGCCGTGCGCAGCGGGTTCAGATCACGACGCGAGGGCTCCAAAATCAGCTTGCCCTCAATGCCAATCGCCGAGATGGGGCCGCGCAAACGCGCCTCAGTGCTGATCTTGCCCGTCAGGTTGTGCGCCCGCCGTTCGAATAGCGTCACTACTTCGGCGGCGGAAGTGCGGTTCAAGTCGAGGCTCAGATCCACCTCGGGATCCGAACCGCCCGGGAACCGGATACTGCCGGTCGATTGGAAGCGTCCGAAGCCCAGCGCTCGGCGGTCCGTGCGGGCCGGCTCCCCCTCAAACCGCACGCGAAAGCTCGCGCCATCCACCGGCGTCAGGTCCAGGTCGACGCCCGTCAGATAGAAGACGCTCTTGCGCCGGTTGAAAACAAAGTTCACCCGCCCGTTGCGCACCTGCAAATCGGGCATCGCGCTACCAGCCAGACCAGACCGCGCCGTCAGCGCCCGCATGATCAACGGCGTCAGGTTGGCACCCCGATCCGCTTGCCGCGAAAGATTCACACTCGGCTCATCCAAACGCAACGTCCCGAACTCCACGTGGCCCGTCAGCAGCCGCCACACGTTCAGTCGCGCCGTCAAGCTGGTGACGTAGG
>JAYVRS010000386.1:0-2002 GCA_043776185.1 Bryobacteraceae bacterium
TCTGCCGGTTTCTCTTAGGGATGGGCGAAGGGGGCGGCTTCCCCGCCGTCACCAAAGCGATTGCGGAGTGGTTTCCGGCCGGCGAACGCTCCACGGCCATGGGCATGATCAATACGGGCACCGCAGTGGGCGCAGTGATCGCGCCGCCGGCCATTGCGCTGATCATTGGGCTCTACGGCTGGCGCTGGGTCTTCTTTATTACCGGAGCTATGGGCTTGGTCTGGACCTGGGTGTGGATGCGAATGTACTCGACGCCGGCACAAGCGACGGTTACCGAAGCGGGCATGCCGTGGTTACAGCTGTTTCGCTACCGCGAGGTCTGGGGACTGGTATCGGCTAAGTTCCTCTCAGACGCCGCCTGGTACTTTTATTTATTCTGGCTTCCGAAGTACTTATACGATGTGCGCGGCTTTGACACGAAACAAGTCGGCGCGTTCGGTTGGATACCTTACGCGGCCGCCGGCGTGGGCAGTCTGGCGGGCGGTTGGTTTTCGAGTTACTTACTTACTCGCGGCGTCCCTCTCAACCGCGCGAGAAAGATGGCCATGGCGCTCAGCGTCGCGCTGATGCCCTGGATCTTTTTTATGACCCGGTCACCCGTGGAGATGGCCCTGTTCCTGTTCAGCCTGGCTTTTTGCGGACAGCAGGCTTGGTCCACGTTGGTGATGACGCTGCCCACGGACCTGTTCCCGCGCAACACGGTGGGTTCGGTGGCGGGCTTAGTCGGCTTTGGCGGGGCGATGGGTGGGGTGGTCTTCGGCCTGGTGGTCGGCTGGCTGCTGGACCATGGTACCGGTTACGGCCCCATCTTCGCCATGGTCAGCCTGATGCACCTCATCGCTTTCGGCATAGTCTTGCTGACGGTGCCCCGCATTGCTCCGCTTGCCATCAGCCGGTGACCCCTTCCAGTAATGTTACATTTCTGTTAACATTCCCAGTAATATGCTGCCTTTGCGACTTTGTCTTGCTTCTGCTTTAGTGGCCGTTTGCCTTTCTGCTCAGTCCTTCACGGGCGCCATTTTGGGCTCGGTGAAGGATGCGTCCGGGTCCGGCGTGCCCGGGGCCGCCATCGCCATCATCAATGCCGGCACCAATGCCCGCACCGAAGTGCGTTCCGATGGGACGGGCGCTTATTCCGCACCGTTGCTTCAGCCGGGTCTGTACAAAGTGGAGGCTACCGCGGCCGGTTTCAAGAAGTTTCTGCAAGACGGCATCACGCTGCAAATCCAGCAGCAAGCGCGGGTGGATATCACGTTGACGGTGGGCGAGGTGACCGATTCGGTCTCTGTCTCCGCCGACGCCGCGTTGCTCGAAACCACGTCTTCCACCATCGGTAAAGTGGTGGATAACCAGCGCATCGTCAACCTCCCGCTCAACACTCGTAACGTATATTCACTCATTTTTCTGACCCCGGGCGTATCCGGCACGGTGGGCAACAATTATGGGGATATGCGTTACTCGGTGAATGGCGCTCGCGCCCGCCAGATGGACACGCTGATCGATGGCGTAAGCGCCTCCCACGCCACGGTTACCGGGTTTAGCGGCATTTCGGTCTTCCCCTCCGTGGATGCCATTGAGGAGTTTAAGGTGATGGGCGCGAACTACCCAGCCGAGTATGGACGCAGCATGGGCAGCGTGCTGAATGTAGTGTTCAAGTCCGGTAACAATAAGTTACACGGCAGCGCCTACGAGTTTCTTCGTAACTCCAAACTAGATGCCAATAACTTCTTCGATAACCGCCGTGGCGCGGCGCTGAATAGCTTCAAGCGGAGCCAATACGGCGGCACGATTTCGGGCCCCATCAAACAGAATAAGACCTTTTTCATGGGCTCGTTCGAAGGCCTCCGCGAGCGCCGGGCCGCATCGACCATCTTCACGGTACCCACCGCGCTCGAGCGGACGGCCGATTTCTCGCAAACCCGCGTGGCCAACGGCACGCTAGTCCAAATCTATGATCCGTTTTCGACGCGCGCGAATCCGGCCGGCGGTTTCATCCGTGACG
>JAYVRS010000387.1:0-1999 GCA_043776185.1 Bryobacteraceae bacterium
CAGGGGCAGCCCCTGCGAACGATCCCTTACCGTACGTAAAGAAATGCAAAGATCCATGCCTGCAGACGACCCACGCTCCAAAACGCACGTACTCTGGTAGAGGCCTAATGAGAACTGCAATATTATTCCTGCTTGCCGCCGCCGCCGTGGTTGCCCAGACTCCTCCCGCTCACCCGGCCTGGACAGGCGACCAAGTACATGAGATCCGCATCCGCTTTCAGCAGCCCGACTACTGGGAGCGGTTGACAAAAAACTACCTGGGCACGGAAGTGCAAGCCGAGTACCTCGAAGGGTCACTCGAATGGGGTCCTTACAAGTTCGCCTCCGTCGGAGTGCGATTCAAGGGCAACAGCTCCTATAATGGGGCCCGGACCAGAAAGAAGCCGTTCCGGATCAAGCTGAACGAATTCGTGAAGGGCCAAAAGATCGAGGGCATCGGCGCCTTCAACCTAAGCAACGGCCTTAACGATCCCAGCCTCGTGCGCGAGCCGCTTTACTATGAGATGGCCACTGCTCTTGGCCTGAAGGCGCCACGGACGAACTACGCCGCTCTCCACATCAACGACGAATATATGGGCCTTTATGTACTCGGCGAAGTGATCAACAGCGACTTTCTGAAGAACTACTTCGGCAAGAATGAAGATACTGGCAATTTATACAAAGGCAACATCGGCGCAAGTTTCGCCGACCTGGGCGACGACAAAGCCAAGTACAAGGAAGTTTGGGAAAAGCAAACCAACGAAGAGGCGGATGACTGGGCAGACCTGATCGAACTCTGCCGGATCATCGACAAAACGCCGGCTGCCGAGCTGAAGGCCAAACTCGAGCCGCTAATGGATATCGATAGCGTCTTGACCGCGCTGGCGCTGGACAACGCCACGGTGAATCTGGACAGCTACGTGGGCCTCAATCAGAACTTCAACATCTATCGCCGGCCTTCCGACAAGCGTTGGGTCTGGCTGGTATGGGACCCCAGCCTGGCATTCGGCGCGCTGAGTATCGGTGCAACGTCAATCGCTGAACTAGCCACGGAGTACGTACAAACCGGTTTTGGCTTCCCAGGCGGTGGAATGCCGCCCCCAGGACCAGGACCTGGACCAGGACCGGGACCTGGACCGGGACCAGGACCTGGACCTGGCGGCTTCCCTGGTGGGGGTAGCACTACTCGCCCCTTGGCAACCAAGCTATGGGACATCCCAGAATACAAGGAGCGCTACCGGCAGATCTACAAGAATCTCGTGGAGAAGATTTTCAACGCCGAAAAGAACATCGCCCGCGCCACAGCGCTCCGCGCCATGATCCGCCCATACGTCGCGGTCGACACACAACTCCTCAACAGCTTCGCAGCCTTTGAATCGGCGATGACGGACCCTATCGTAGCCCAAGGTCCTGGTGGAGTCCCACCCATGCAACCGGGTCAGCCGGGCCCGGGGGGGCCTGGTGGCTTCGGCGCGACGGCCGGTCTGAAGACGGTCATCGATGCTCGCCTGGCTTGGCTCAAAACGCAGTTCGCCCCTCAGACATTTCCTGCGGCCAAACTTACAACCACGGTGGCCGCACTTAACTTCACAGCCAACGCCAATCAGAAGATCGATCTTAGCTACACCGGCGTGAACACGCCGCCAACCTGGTCCCTGATAGCCCGCACCCAAAACGGCGGCAGCTGGCTCACGCCCAACATCACCGGCGGCGCCTTCCCCGGCTCGTTCCAAATCGACGTCAGCGCCAAGGATCTCGCCACCGGCGTCTACTCCGGCTTGGTCACGGTCTATCTCGCGGGCGCCCCGGAGGTGGTCATTCCGGTCACCCTCACGATCGGAACCATTCCCACCCCCACCGTCGCCGCTATCGTCAACGCCGCCAGCTATGCCACTGGCGCGATCGCACCGGGCCAATTAGTAAGTGTCTTCGGCACTAACCTGGGCGTAGCCGGCCTCAAGATCACCTTTGACGGCACGACTGCACAACTGCTCTACACGACGGCTACTCAAGTGGGTGC
>JAYVRS010000388.1:0-1997 GCA_043776185.1 Bryobacteraceae bacterium
GGCGGTGCCGAAGCACCGCCCTTTCGCGTTTCGAACAAATCTGCCTACCGGGAACGACGATGATTGAGCGCCACAATACCCGGAGCGTTCGGCGCTGGCTTCCGTTGGCCCACCAGCGACTTCGCCGCGACCGGACTCTTCCGCGCGCCAACCACGGAGGCCTTACCAGCAAGACTCGCGGCCCGGCCTGCAACTCGGGCACCGTAATAAGCGGACGGAACCCGTTTGCCACGCGCCCAATAGTAACGCGCCGCCACTTGCGGAACTTGGGGAATCACTGGAACCACCAGCACTTGCCCCTGGTCGACATCGTCCGCCGTCAAGCCATCGTTCGCTTGGCTAATCAAGCTGGACGAACTGCGGTAAATCCGACTCACCGATTCAAGATTCTCGCCCGACTGCAAACGATGCAAGCGCCAGATCATCCGTTTATCGGCGGGCACCTTGGCCAACAGCGTGCTGACTTCAGCGGCCGTCCCCACGGGCACTTTCACGTCCAGGCCGCCAGGAATCACATTATGGATAAACGTCGGATTCATCTCCTTGATCGTCGCCAGCGGCGTTTCCGTCGCATCGGCAATCAACTGCAAACCCGTGTTCGCACTCACCGGTACCGATTCCGATTCCAGCGGCTCGTCCACTTCGAGATTGTCGAGCCCATAGATCTTCGGGTTCTTGGCGATGATCGTCATGGCCAAGATAATCGGCACATAGTTCGCGGTTTCACGAGGCAGTGCATTGCGCGACCGTAACTGCCAATAGTCGGCGTATCCGGTGCGGCGCACGGCCGCATCCACGCACATCGGTCCACAGTTGTAGGCCGCCAGCGCCAAATGCCAATCGCCCAATTGCGTAAACAGGTCCCGCAGGTGCTTGGCCGCCGCGCGAGTCGCCTTCTCCGGATCCAACCGGTCGTCGTGCCATTGCGACTGCTTCAGTCCATACTCCTGGCCACGAAACGTAATAAACTGCCACATCCCCGCCGCCGCCATGTACGACACCGCGCGGGGAGAAAATCCGCTCTCCGCCTGTGCCAAATAGATCAGCTCCTGCGGAACGCCTTCTTCGGCCAGAATCTTCGAAATCATCGGCTTGTAGCGGCCAGCCCGCTTGAAGCCATAAACCAGCGTGCGGCGGCCGCGCTCCGACGTAAAGTAATTGATAAAACTCTGCACCGCGTCGTTCATCACCAGCGGAAGTTGCGACTGCGACAGCTTGGGCTCCAGCCTGGGAATCGCTTTGGCCTTGGGATCCACGGTCAACGAGATTTCGCGAATTTCGTCCAACGGCGACTTTTCGAATACCGTTTGCTCCAGCTCGCCCGCGCCCATCTCCAAATCAAACCGGTAGATCCGGTCGATCAGGTCTTCGAGTTTTTTCTCCAGGCGTGCGCGGTCCGGCGCGCTCTCGGTGGCGGCCAATAACAAATCGATGGCCTGATCAAACTCCTTCCGGGCCTGATCCTTCTTTCCCTGCTGGAAAAAAGTCTTACCGCTCGCGAATAGCTCCTGGGCCTTTTCGAAACGGGGATCGGTCGCCGTCAGCGTCGCGCTACCCGTCGAAACGGTAATCGCAGAGTTGTCATCGCTGGCGATCCGGGCAATCACGTCCGGGTTCTGAGCACTGGCCACGGCCAGAGAAAGTACCAACGCTGCTGGACGGACGACCTTAGTGAAAAGCTTGAAAAATTGCAAATTGCTTATTCCTAAAATTTCGGTTCTAGTATTACATCGGCGAGTCTTCAGGTTACAACAGGGTGAGGGGTGGGTCAAGTAGGGACAGCGGTGTGTCACCTTGAATAGAATCAACGACTTAAAGAATTTCGCGATGTCCCAATCACCACAGGCCGGGGATAAAACGGTGCTTTACGGCGACTTGGTAGGCTTGGTAGTCGCTCTCCAAACTCAAGTGTTGCTCTTCTGTCACCGCTCGCAAGTAGTAAATCAAGGACCACAGCACCACGCTCGCCAACGCCGCCGGACTCAACACTGGCAGCA
>JAYVRS010000389.1:0-6411 GCA_043776185.1 Bryobacteraceae bacterium
TACCCCCCCGGCCTCCGCGAAAACGGCGGTCAATATACCCACGCCGCCATTTGGCTTGCCATGGCCTTCGCTCGCCTCGGCGACGGCAAAAACTGCGGCCACTTACTCGACCTGCTAAATCCGATTGAACAGGCCCGCGATCAAAACGCCTTGAAGCGTTATGCCGTGGAGCCCTACGTTATTTCAGCGGACATCTACACGGCCGATGGCCTAGTCGGCCACGGCGGCTGGAGTTGGTACACCGGCTCCGCCGCGTGGCTTTACCGCGTCTGGGTAGAAGAAGTTTTGGGCTTGCGCGTCCGGGGCGACCACTTCACGGTGGAGCCCTGCTTCCCCGTCGATTGGACCACTTACTCCTTCACTTACCGCCCCCGCGGCGCGACTTATCAGGTCTCAGTAATATTTGATACCCAGGTAATGGAAATCGAAGTAACCCTCGATAACCAACGCCAAAGCAGCAACCGCATTGCCATACTCGTCGACAGCGGCGCCCATGAAGTGGAGGTCCGCTGCGGCCCCCTAGCCGCAATACTCGTCACTTAACCATCACCCAAGGAAAGCCGGGAAAGCCGGGAAAGCCGGGGCACCCCCCGGCATCCTGGACTTATCCCCAAGGGCTTGTGAAATCACCACTTACTGCCGCGAAGATGCGGTGGAACCCGACCCCACCGCATTTTTCGTGCGATTTACACTCGTTCCTTCGCCCCAACAAATCGGGCAAGCAGTATCTCGTGGCTATGTTCGGAATGGCCGGGAAAGTCTTGGTCGCCGAGGACTATCGAGCGAGACCCAGGCAGTTTCTAATTCTAATTCGCGGCTAAGGTCTTGCCGGCGAGCAGTCCCCCACGACGAACACGCCGAAGCCGAGAATCGGATCGACGTGTTTTCGGACGGCGGGTGGAGGGCCAACCAGCCGACCGTCAGGCGGCGTCAAGATCAAGGCGCACCCGGCGCCCCAGAGCGGTGCAAATGTTCACCAGGGCGTCCAGCGAAAAGCGCGACACCCGCCCACGGAGCAAATCGTTCATCCTGGGTTGAGTGACGCCGCAGCGCTGGGCGGCCTCGGTCTGGACCCAGCCTTCCTCCTTGACGATCACGGAGATTTTTTGCATCAGCTCGGCTCGTGCGCGCAGATTCGCCGCCTGCTCCGGAGTATCTGCGATCGCGTCCCACACGCTGGCGTAGTTCTGAGTCTTGCTCATTTTTCACCTCGCATTAGTTGCGCCAGCCGCTTCTTGGCCGTCTCGATATCTTGCCGGGCAGTAGTCGGGGTCTTTTTCTGGAAGGCATGTAACACATAAACGGCTTCGGCCCGCCTCGGGACGTAGATCACCCGGTAGGCCCCGCTCTCGTCTGCCACGCGAATCTCTTCCACACCCTGGCCAAGCGACGGCATCGGTTTGAAATCGTCGGGTTGCTCTCCCCGCTGCACCTTCCTAGCTGATATCGGGGGCTCTAGCTGATAGCCGGCATCATGCCGCGCATCTTCGGGAAAGTCACGCAGAGACTTGAGTGAGCTGCCGAGGAAACAGACGGGCCGCATATTGGTAGGTATATCCAATTCGGTATAGGGGTCAGAGCAGCTGGAGCCGCTTTTCAATGACACGTTCTACGGGTCCCCCGGCTGGCAAAATGAAGTGTCGCTTGACTAATAGCGTTCGTCGGCGCAACAGTCCGGGTATGGGTGCGAATCCTCATGCCGCCGCAACGAGGAGCGACGCACGTCAGCATTTCATGTTTGAGCTTCATGTGCTTCGGCACAAATGCCGACACAATGCCCAAAAGGGCGCGCGTGGCGTTCATGGGTACCGGACGCTGCACCGGACCGCCTGCGGAAATCCTGCCACGACCGCGTTATCGACGAACTCGGCGACCTGGCCGACCTCGCTATCAACACTTTCCGACAGATCCTCAACGACGACCAAGCCTCCGCCTCGGTCCCCCTCAAAGCCGCCATGGAGATCGTCAGACTCGTCGAATCCCAACGCCCCACCGTCTTCTTCGAGCCGATTCTCGAAAAACTGCATCAGGATCTCAGCCTGGCCGAGGTAAAACAACCACCTAAACCCACTTCCACCGCTATAGGCCGCAACGCACCCTGCCCTTGCGGCAGTCCGCTTAAGTACAAGCGCTGTTGCGGCAACCCGGTGCCACAGGCCCGGGCGGCCCAGGCTCCTGCGGCCTGATGCTCGCCGTTGTAAGTCGTGACATAGAGCGCCCGCTACAGAAACTCCTTCATCTGTTACCCGCGATCAGTGGTCATGTGCGGGTGGCTGGAGCGATTTTAGCGTTTCCCCGTCACCCGTCCAATAAGCGGACGACCGTGCGCCACGAGCGCAAAGCGCCGAGGAGGGCTCGCTGTGTGTAACTGCTGAATCGATCAGGATTGGCCCCTAGGAACCGGCTTGCCGGGGCAGGTTCCAAAACCACCTCTGGTCAAGCCAGGGAGCGATTCAAGCAACGAGTAACCCGCCGCAGTCGACACCAAAATGACGGCGGCGTTCGTGGCGGCGGCACCACTTGAGGAGCATCGAAATGGGGCCAGTCGGCCGATGAGCCTGGCGAACCGGCCCGCCGATGAATTGGCCTAAGCGGTAAGCTTACAGAGAAGACTCCAGTTCCCCATATTTCTCACGATGCTGCCCCCTTTTGAACCACTTTTCCGCAATGCGCACTTGGCCACCATTGCGGCTAACTTTTGGCACCGACCTCGCTTGCATATGCCGCAGTCGCCGACTTACTTCCAGACCGAAAGCGACGTCCAGGTGATGGCGATGACTCAGTCACCGGCGGAAATCAAAGGTGAGCTGATCATGCTCCATGGCCTTGAGGGATCGCACGAGTCCGGTTACCTGCGCAGCTTGGCCCATGCCGCAGTCGACGAAGGCTACCGGACGCATCGCCTCAATATGCGCGGCTGCGGGGGTACCGAACAACTTTCGCAGACTCTTTATCACGCGGGCCTCACCAGCGACCTACATTTCATCCTGAAGCAGTTCGCACGCGAAGGGCGAGGGCCTGTTTTCCTGGCCGGCTTCTCGCTCGGCGGCAACGTCCTGTTGAAGTTACTCGGCGAATTGGGAGAGACGAAACTGGTCGCCGGAGCCGCCGCCGTATCCACGCCGATTGACCTGGAAGCCTGCTGCCGCCGCATGATGGAGCCGCAAAACTGGCTGTACGGAAATCGCTTCGTTTCGCGACTCAAGCAACGCTACCAGGAGCGCCACCGGCTGAATCCGGAGCACTACCGGCCGCACCAGGATCGGCTGGCCGTGCTGAGCGAAATCCGGACCGTGATGGACTTTGACGACCAGATAACGGCACCCTATTTCGGCTTCGGTACCGCATCGCGCTATTACGCTTCGCAGTCCTCGGGCTCATTTCTGGCAGGCATCCGCGTTCCGACTTTGGTGGTGCAAGCCCAGGACGATCCCTTGATTCCCTTTTCGGTTTATCAGCAACACCCTTGGGCTCACTATCCGCAGCTACAACTGCTGGCCCCGCCGCATGGTGGGCACGTCGGATTTCTCGCCAAAGAGAACCCGCGTTTCTGGGTTGACCAAGCGATCACGACTTTTTTCAGTTCTCTACGGAACAAATAGACTACTTCGGTCGTCTCCGGTTCAGTGAGATCTCCCAGAACGACCGCGTCCTTTGGCGAAGCCGTACGGGTCGCAGCGCACTCCTTGCGTTCCAGCAAGCTGCGAAGTTTCCTTACTTTGCTGGGGATCATCCTCTCCACCACCACGCTAATCGCGGTCATAAGTGTGATCCACGGCATGGACCGGTACATTGCCGAAAGCGTCTCCGACATGGGCTCGGATGGCTTTCGCGTGGTGCGCTTCGCCTTCATCGGTAACTGGGATGCTAAGAAGTTTCTCGAATTGCAACGTAAGAATCCTTGGCTCAATCGCGATGAGTACACCTTCTTAAGACAGCGTGCGCAGCTTATTTCGGACATTGGTTTGCAAAGTGGCCGCCAAGCCGATTTGCGATTTGGGAACGAACGGCTGGACGGTGCCCGCATTGAGGGTGTAACGCCGAACGTGGGGGCCATGAGTAACTACCAGGCGGCCCAGGGCCGCTTTCTGACTGATGTCGACAACGACAAAAAACTCTGGCGCTGCTTTATCGGCAGCGATGTCAAGGAGCGCTTCTTCCCGAACATCGACGCGGTAGGTAAATCGCTCATGGTAAACGGGCGATCCTTCGAAGTCGTGGGCGTATCTAAGCCGCTCGGGAGTGTGTTCGGCCAATCGCGCGACTCGTTTGTCGTCGTACCTATCGAAGTCTTCTTCCAGATCTTCGGCCGTCGTGTGCAGATGGCTTATCTGGCGAAAGCGATCGATCAGGGGCACCACTTACAAGCTCAAGATGAGATTCGTGCCTTGCTGCGCGGCTACCGGCACTTACGCCCAGGGGCCGATGACTCGTTCGCCATCATCAGTTCCGATTCACTATCCGGAGCCTGGGCCAGCATGACGGGGGCGATCGCCGCTACTGCTATTGCCATCGTCAGCGTGTTTATGGTGGTGGGCGGCGTGGTGATCATGAATATCATGTTAGCCGTGGTCTCTGAGCGTACGCAGGAGATCGGGATACGTAAGTCCCTAGGCGCCCGCAAACGGGATATCTTAAATCAGTTTTTGGCGGAGAGCTCGATGCTATCAGGCTCCGGCGGACTTATCGGCGTCGGCCTCGCTTGGATCATCACTGTCGCGGTAAGTCAGCTGACCCCGATTCCCATGTCCATGCCCATTTCCGCCGTGTTACTCGCGTTGACCATGTCTGTCGCTGTAGGCCTTTTCTTTGGTATTTACCCGGCCCGGCGGGCGGCCCAGTTAGACCCGATTGAGGCTCTGCGAGTGGAACGATGACCAACGGTCCTCTCTGGAACGCCGTGAAGCTGGCGTTCGACACCATTCGCGCTTACAAACTGCGCGCCTTTCTTACCGTGCTCGGCGTCATCATAGGCACCGGCACCATCATCGGCGTGGGCTCGATTCTGACGGGGCTAGACGGCGCCATTAGTAGCGTGCTCTCCAGCTTCGGCACCAATACGATTCTGGCTTTCAAATTTCAAGTGGGCGTCCGCTTTGGGAACCTTACTCCTGAGGAAAGGCTCCGTAAGCCACTTACTTTTGAGAACGCGCGAGCGATTGCGGAGCGCTGCCCCAGCGTGGAGCATGTTAGTCCCATTCTGTTTCCCAATATGGGCATTGTGAAGGCTCGTTACAAGGCCAATGAGTTCTATCAGCTCGATTTCAGCGGCGCGCAGGAGGGCTATATCTTTGGCGGTAACGCGGAGATGAAGTATGGCCGTTTCTTCTCTGACGCCGAGGGCGAACATCGCCGCCCCGTGGTAGTGATCGGCGAAGACGTTTACAAGGGTCTTTTTGCATCGGGCGACCCCACCGGCAAATGGATCGAGGTGGCGGGCCATATGTTCGAAGTCATCGGCGTCATGAACCGGCCGTCTTCCTCGTTTCCCGGTGACAACGACGGACGCGTGATCGTGCCCTACTTCACCATGCGCAAGATGTTTCCGAACTCGCGGGAGCATCTACTGCTGGTAGTGGCGAAGCCCGGGCAGTTGCACGCGGCGCTCGACGAGGTACGCGTCGTGTTGCGGCAGGAGCGGCACGTGGCCCACGACAAGCCAGACAATTTTGGCTTGTCGACGGCCGAACAGATGGTGGAGCAGTTCCGCAAAACGACAGCTATGACGGCCGTGGTGATGGTGGTACTAAGCTCGATTGGGCTGCTGGTGGGCGGCATCGGAGTGATGAACATCATGCTGGTCTCCGTCACCGAACGCACGCGCGAGATCGGCGTGCGCAAGGCCCTGGGCGCGCGCCGCATCGACATTATCGTGCAGTTCCTCATCGAGGCGGCGGCGCTCACCGGGCTGGGCGGGTTGCTGGGCATGCTGATGGGCTGGATGCTCTCCATGGCCACCCACGTCGTGTTCCCGAACCTGCCAACCACCGTACCCTTGTGGGCCGCCGCCGCCGGACTCGTCGTTTCTATCGGCGTGGGCCTCTTCTTTGGCATCTGGCCCGCCAGCAAGGCCGCGCGGCTCGATCCGGTGGTGGCCCTGCGATACGAGTAAGCTGATCAGAGTGCTGCTGTTTCCCGTTACCATTTTCATAAGCGCCTTTCTGCTGTTTTCGATTCAACCGATTGTGGCGCGGCAATTGCTGCCGCTCTACGGCGGAACACCGGCCATGTGGACGGCTTGCCTGCTGTTCTTTCAGGCCGTCCTGATTCTCGGCTACCACTACGCGCATCGCCTTTCGTCGCTGGGAATTTCGAGCCAGAAACTGCATCACACCTGGGTGCTGTTGGTGCCGATTCTCTTTCAGATCTATGCGAGCGGCTTGGTGGTAAGCGAAGGCGGCGACCCTACTT
>JAYVRS010000390.1:0-1990 GCA_043776185.1 Bryobacteraceae bacterium
AGCCAACCCGGGCGCGTAGGCACCGTGAATCGACATCCGCAACCACTGCGTGAGGATCTCGGCGTTGCCGGTCGCCGAGAAGTGGTAGGCCTCGTCGAGCCGTCGCTGATCGGCATTTTCGGGAAGCTGGCGCAGGAAACGAAGCCAATCCTGCGTGGTCCAGCCGGTGGTAGGGAAGGGCTTCGATTGCTCGAAACTCGTTACCGCCTGGTCAATCGCGGCGAACACTCCGGCTGGCGGAACGGCCGCGTCCTCCGGTAGGCCCGGGTCATAAACCCAACGGCGCAAGTCGACCGATTGCGACTCCGGCAGCCGCAGTTGCAGAAATTCCAAAAACTGCGCGGTCGTGATGCTTTCGAAGGCAAACCGCCCAAAGTATTCCTGCAGGAAGGCATCCCAGCGCGCGCGGCCCACGGTACGCTCAAGGGTCCGCAGCAGCAACGCGCCCTTCACATAAGGCACTTGCGTGAAGCCCTCTTCCGGGTCGCGGCCATCCAGATTCACCCACAGCACCTGGTCGCGCGGCGCTTGCTTCTTCATCTCTTCGCGCAACTCGCCCAGCTCAATGGTGAACTCTTTGTCCGCGCGTTCCCGGCCATATAACTTTTCCTGAATGCGGTTTTCGAGATAGGTGGTGAAGCCTTCGTTCAGCCAGAAGTCTCGCCAGGTGGCATTGGTTACTAGATTGCCGCTCCAGGAGTGGGCCAGCTCATGCGCAATTAAGCCGACTAGGCTTTTGTCACCGGCCAGCACGGTGGGAGTCGCAAAAGTAAGTCGGGGATTTTCCATGCCCCCGATTGGGAAGCTTGGTGGACCGACGAAAATGTCGTATTGTTTCCAGCGGTACGGGCCATACATTTGCTCAATCGCCTGCACCATGCGCTCGGTATCGGAAAATTCCCGCGCGGCTAACTCCACCGTAGCGGGCTCGGCATAGACGCCGGTGCGATGGGACAAGCTGCGATATTCAAGGTCGCCTACAGCGAGGGCGAGTAAGTAGGCCGGAATCCGCTCTGGCATGTCAAAGAAATATTCGCCGGTGCGCGCTTTATTTTTTGAGTTATCGGCGCTCATGACGGCATAGAGTTGGCGCGGCGTCCGAATGCGCGCCGAGTAAGTCATCCGAATGCCCGGCGAATCCTGAATCGGCACCCAGGTGCGGGCGTAAATCGACTCCGATTGCGTAAACAGGAGCGGGTACTTCTTGCCGGCCGTTTGCGGAGGATCGAGCCACTGCAGCGCCGTGGCCTGCGGACTAGTGCGATAAGTGACGCGCACGCCCTGGTTGGGTATGGCCAAAGGAATCTCAAGCGGCGCGCCCAGCACCGGGTCCGTGGGACCCATGGTATAAGTACCGGTATCCCAACCGCGACGCGTCGGGTTCCATAGCTCCACGCGCTCAATCGACAGCCCGTGCGTATCCAAGATCAGCGGACCCGCCCCTTCCACACTCAACGTCGCCGTCCCCACTAGCTGACGCAATCCGAAAATTACCTCGAGATCGAGAGCTAGATGACGCACCCGCGCCAGCTCCGGCTGGGCATAGGAATGAATATCCACGCGGCGCGGCAATTGCTGGCAGCCTACCAGACTTATCGTAATAATAATCAGAACTATACGACGCACGAGTTCTCCTCTAACCAATCAATCACAATCTCACGCGCGGCTAACTCATCCAGTAACTGCCTCACGGCCGGACTAACTGTGGTGCCGGCCGGCAGCACCACGGCCCACGCCAATTCCTCGCGGAACTCGCGTAAAGAAATACGCCAGTCTCTAAACTCGCCGGAGCGATCCGGCTGGGCCCGAATCTGGGCCAGCGAAAGGCCGAAGTGAGCCACGATCTGCTGCGCCTCGGCCTGCGCCGGACGGGGTCCGCGCAACACCAAGTGATTATCGCCATAAACCAGCAGGCCCAAGGACATAGCCCATTATCGTACCTTGAAGAGATGCCACGGCTGCTATCGCTCGATGTCTTGCGCGGATTGAC
>JAYVRS010000391.1:0-1986 GCA_043776185.1 Bryobacteraceae bacterium
GACGGTCGGGGTGCTGTTGTTGCTAGCCGTGGTCGTGTCCGTGGCTCTGGGAATCTGGGTGGGGCGGCTGGTTAGTAATACCGGAAAGTCCACTCCAGACTGGGTTGACCAGCTCGAACGCTCGGTGCGCGACGACGGACGCGCGGCAGCGCGCGAGGTCCGCGAAGAGCTCTCCTCCGCCATTACTCGGCAGTCCGACTCGATGCGCAGCTTGCTCGATGATCGACTGCGCGACGTCCAGCAAGACAGCGCCCGTCAACTGGAGCACATCCGTTCCACCGTGGACGAAAAGTTGCAAGAGAACCTCGACCGCCGCTTCAACGATTCCTTTAAGACGGTCTCCGATCGGCTGGAGCAGGTCCATCGGGGCTTGGGTGAGATGCAGACCTTAGCCGCCGGCGTGGGCGATTTGAAGAAGGTGCTGAGCAACGTTCGCACACGCGGCACGTGGGGCGAGGTGCAGTTGGGGGCGCTGCTGGAACAAGTGCTGGCTCCCGAGCAGTTCGAGCGCAACGTGGCCACGCGGGGTACGAGTGAACGGGTGGAGTTCGCGATCAAGCTGCCGGGTCACGCTGACGATGGGCTGACGCCCGTATGGCTGCCCATCGACGCGAAGTTTCCGGCGGACGCCTATCAGCGTTTGGTGGAGGCGCTGGAAACGGGTGCGCCGGAATCGATCGAGTCGGCGTCGCGTTTGTTGGAGACGGCCATCAAGCTGAATGCGAAGTCGATTCGCGAGAAATACGTGGAGCCCCCGGCGACCACCGACTTTGCGATCATGTTTCTGCCAACTGAGGGCTTGTATTCGGAAGTGTTGCGGCGGCCAGGTCTGGCGGAGTGGCTGCAAGCGGAGCAGCGGGTGGTGGTAGCAGGGCCCATGACGCTGGCCGCGTTGCTGAACAGCTTGCAGATGGGGTTCCGGACTTTGGCGATTCAACAGCGGAGTGGTGAGGTGTGGAAGGTGCTGGGTGAGGCGAAGACCGAGTTCGCGCGCTATGGGCAGGCGCTCGATAAGGTGAAGAGGAAGATTGAGGAAGTGGCCGTGGCGATTGACGAGGCGCAGGTGAGAACCCGCGCGGTGAATCGGCGCTTACGCGATGTGGAAGAGATTGGGACGCAGAAGAATCTGCCCCTGCCGGGGTTCGACTCCGACGACGTTATTTGATCTTCACTTGATCTTTTCGGTGACGGAAACGGCGGCCTTGGTTTGAAAAGGGATGCGGGTTTCCACTTCGATGACGGCGGGTTTGCCGCGAGTCATGAGGACGGTGCCACCGCCCGCTCCGGCCCCGGCCGCGCCGCCGATGGCGGCACCTTTGCCACCGCCGAAGATGGCTCCCAGCGCGGCGCCGACGGCGGCCCCGGCTCCGATTTTGGCTGCGTCGCTCTTTTTCGAGGTGGCGCCTTCGCGGTTAAAGGTCTCCGATTGGAGCATGACGGTTTGGCCGTCGGAAGTGGTGAATTGGGTGAGCTCGATGGCCAACCGGGAAACTCCTCGGACGCGCGCGGCGCGATCGCTCTCAACGATGCGGCCGACGGCGCGCGCGCCGCGTTCCGCCAAAACAAAGCCAGCCACTTCGAGCGGCGCGTCAAGGGTGGCGTGAAACGTATCGCCGGTCTGCATCCTGTCGGCGGTTAGAGTCTCCTCCAGGCGGACCACGATTTGGGTGCCGGCGGGGATGGTGACCGTCGCTGGTTCACGTTGCTTCCGGCGTGCCTCTTCGGCGATGGGGTCGGGCTTGCGGATTTCGACGACCTCAGGGGCGGGCTTCGGCTCGCCGTGGACGACAGGTTTAGGAGGCTCAGGGGTCGCGGCTGGCTGAGGGATTATTGGGGTCGGGATGACGGCGACTGGGGTAGTCTCGTGAGCCGCCAGTTGCTGGGTCGAGCGCTTCGCTGGGGCGGCCTTAGGCGCTCGTGGGGGGGGGGCTGGCGCGACGGCGGGGGGCTCTTCGATGAATGGCGTGGGGGCCGCCGGCTCGGTTT
>JAYVRS010000392.1:0-1986 GCA_043776185.1 Bryobacteraceae bacterium
GCTCGATGCCCGCAGTATCATCCAACAGCCCGGCGGGCAGCGCGTGGCGAATACCGACTTCTCTCAAGCCGGAGTGGCCCAGCGTTGGGGACGCCTGTCGGTGTCCGGCGACTTCTTCCTGATCGATCGCTCCCACGAGCTAGCTTATGTAGCCGACGATGGCTCGCTCGAGTTTCTCGGACCCAGCCGTTCTTATGGCTTTGAAACGAAGACTTCGGTACAAGTCACGCGCTATTTGACGCTGCACGGGGGCATGACCAAGGTGCTAAACGCCTTTTACCGCGGCACGAGCCCCCGGCAGTATGTCGATCGCGCCCCGCACTTTGTCATGGATGCGGGGTTAACGCTAGCACGCTGGCGCGGCTGGAGCGGGTCGGCCCGGATGCGGGCCATTAGTCATTACCGCTTGAATGGCGACGGGGCCGATTTTGCCGTGGCCTCGGGAAACACGGTGGTCGATGTCAGTGTGGCTCGGCAAATTCGCAAGGGCCTGGAGTTCAACTTTGCGATAGATAATGTGGCCAACCGCTTGTATTACGAAACACAAAACTACATCGAGTCGCGGCCCGTGGCCAACTTGGCGTCGAAGTGGGGCATCCATGCGACCCCAGGCTATCCCCTCACGGTAACGGCGGGACTCACTTTGCGTTTCCGTGGAAAGTGAGGTTCGGAATACTGGCCCCTCCGGCGGTGGTGAGGTTTCCCTGTGTGCGAGTCCGGCAACTTCTTCGCCAAGGATCGCCCCCTAACTCGCTCGACTCTGCTGACCCCGGAGCCTACGCCACAGCTGTTGTCCGCCTTCTCTTGACCTGCCAGAGCGCTATGGCAACCAAAATAACGACAGTGAGTCCGAAGGTGTTCGGCTCTGGAACCTCAGTCGAAATTCTAACGGTGAAATCCGCAGACAGGACTTCCTCGGCCGTGAATGGATCCAGCCCACCAAGAAAGCTAACCGAACCTCCGTAGTCACCGGAAGGTATCGTCGCCGAGGCCATGACGCCGAATAGCTGTCCCGAGTAAGATAAGCCTGTACCGAGCGACGCCGGAACCAGATTGAAAAAGGCCGTCGGGTCGAACGCCAATTCTGACGATCCGAGCGTGAAGCTAATGCCGTTCAGGAACAACTCCGGGCCACCGGTATTGGTGATCGTTCCTGAAAACGTTAGCGTGTTTCCCGCCAAGCCGGTGATCACTGACTGATCGAGAGTCAACACCGCACCAGCCCTTAGGGGTTGCGCGACGAGCAGGAGTAGGAAGAAATGGCTTTTGAGTTTCATAGGGTCGGTGCGGAAGGCAAATAGACGGTTTTCAGATCGACGCCAAAAGGTAGCCCGTTAGTCTCGGGATTGTGGAAGCCGCGCATCGAGAATCGAACAGTTCGCCCCGGCGAAAGGGAAAGACCCGTCAGCAGCGTGCTGACGCTCGCGGTCGCCCCAGGGAGGATGACCTCGAATTTGGGGAAAATGATCGGAGAGACACCGCCCAGTTCGAATTGAGTAAGGTTGACGTTACTGGCGATCAGCTTTCCCGTGTTTTCCACGGTGACCGTAACTCGAAATCCCACCGCTAATCCGTCGACACGTTCGGCTGTCACCAACGTGCTCTTGACGCGCAGTCTCACCGCCGGGCGAGCGAGAAGATTGGGCATGAGACGATTGATAATCTCGCGATGAACGGTCTCCGCATCATCAATTTCCATGTGCGGATGGGTGAGGTTGAGGGACGTAGCCGAAGCAAGGGTGTATCCCGCCAGCGCGCGGTCGAATCCAACATCCACCGCTTGCCGGTAGACGACGGCGTTGTCGACTCCAACGGGGATCGGGAATGAGTCGCTCTGTTGATCGCAGGGCCCCACATTGAGGAGTCCGATGGTAAAGCGGGCAAGGGCAAACGCGGTGCCTCCGCACTTTATCCAGTCGATGGGGTCCACCAGGACTAACGTGTCCGTGCGGCGGCCCAGTGCCCCGTAGATTTGCGCGGCAAACA
>JAYVRS010000393.1:0-6376 GCA_043776185.1 Bryobacteraceae bacterium
ACGACATTATCAACACTGAAACCGAAAATCTACGTGATACTGAAATTGACTTCAGTGCAGATAAAATTCAATCCGGCGACATTATCCCCGATAAAACGGATTTTATTGACGGTGAAAGCTCCGAAAGAACTCTCCGCCGTTCCCTCGCCGCCTACGAGATCGGCAAAAAGCTGCGTCAGTTGCGCATGAAGAAGAAGATTGCCCTGGTCGATCTGGGCAAACACACCGGCCTCTCGGCGTCCATGCTCTCTCAGCTCGAAAACGGCAAATTAGTGCCGACTTTGCCTACACTTGCTCGCATCGCCATGGTCTTCGACGTGGGCCTGGACCATTTCTTCGCCGACAAGCGGCGTACGCGAATGTTTTCCGTGGTCCGCGCCGGCGAGCGCATCAAGTTTCCCGACCGGGCCGATGTTCATATTCCAAGCTACTACTTCGAATGCCTGGCTTTTCACGTCCAGGATAAGAGTCTGCAAGCCTACCTCGCCGAATTCCCCACCCGGGACGACGGCAAAGACGCGGAGCATGCCCACGAAGGAGCTGAGTTCATTCACGTGCTCTCGGGCACCCTGGCGATTCACTACCAGGACGAAGAACACGTGCTTAGTGCCGGCGACAGTGTTTACTTCGACGCTTCGGAACCCCACACCTATCGAGCGTTGAACGGAGTAAACGCCAAGGGTTTGGTGATCACCACGCCGCCGCGGCCTTAATCGCCCAAAGCGCTCATAGGGCGAGCGTGGCCCGCGTAGCTGCGGACTCATAACTGGTCTCCACCATCCGCACCGCAAACAGATAGTCACGTCCACCGGTCTCAAACGGCGCGCCCGACGCTAGGCACTCCAGAAAATGGCGCTGCGTGGCGAACGCCGAGTCACCTTTATAACCTAACATTGGCGGCTCCCATTCAATGCGCTGCAACTCCCCATTTCCACTCCACAGGCTCCCATCGCCCATCATGGCCAACGTCCCCTTCGTGCCATCAATGCGGAGACGCGCCATGGCCACATTGTTCTCGAATACCTCACCGCAACGCGTCGCCGTGATCCAGCAACGGCGGCCGTCCGGCCAAAACAAGCGAATCTGCGCGCAGTCCTCGCCCGCAATCACCGGATTCACCCGTTTGGTGTAAGCCCGCAACGAATCGGGCCGGCCGAATAGGTAACAAGCGCTGTCCAAAAAATGCACTAACGTCTCGTAAATCAATAGCCGGGGATAGTGCGCAAAATATGGCTGGTTAGGGTACGGCGGGTTGAGTAAGCCGTCACTATTGGAATGCATCCAGACGGCATTGGTCACCTCGCCAATCTCGCCCGCGTCCAGCCGCCGCTTCATCTCGCGATACCACGGCTGCCAACGCCAGTTTTCGTTCACCATCAGGCGGACACCGACCGTCTCCGCCACCTCCACCATCTTGGTCGCTTCCTCAAGGGTGGGGGCCAATGGTTTCTGGCAAAGGATGTGCGCGCCGTGCTCGGCCGCCAGCGTGGCCAGCGGCAGATGAGTGCCCGGCCGTGTGACGATGTCCACAAAGTCCGGCCTCTCCGCCTCCAGCATCGTCGCCGCATCGGAGTAACTTCGGGCTAATCTAAAGTCGCGCGCAAAGGCCTCGGCGCGCACCGCGTCCGCATCGCAGATAGCCACGATTTCGCCATGATCACGCAGCCGATTCCAAGCCTCCATTTGGATGCGGCTAAAGAACCCGCCACCAATCACGACGCCGCGTGGCAACATCTCTTAGTCGCCCGTAGCCGTCGCCGGCGTCCCGGTGACGCGGCGTCCGCTCAACATTGCCTTAGCCTCTTCCACCAGCGAGTAACCTACCGGTACCACCAACAAGCTCAACAGCAGGCAGAGCATCTGTCCGCCGATGATGGTAATCGCAATCGCCGAGCGTTGCGAAGCACCGGCACCCATCCCGAAAGCCGTCGGCATCAGCCCCGCGATAATCGAGAAAGTGGTCATCAGAATCGGCCGCAACCGGACGCGGTTCGCCTGCATTATCGCCTCCCGGATGGGGTAGCCCTCATCGCGCAGGCGATTCATATAGTCAATCTGCAGAATGCCATTTTTCTTGACGATTCCGAGCAATAGCAGAATGCCGAGCGCGCTAAATAAATTCAAGCTACGGCCGGTGACGATGAGGCTCAGCAACGCGCAAGGAATGGAGAGCGGCAAGGTCGTCAAAATGATGAAAGGATGCACCAAACTTTCGAACTGCGCGGCCAGCACCATGTACATAAACACGCTAGCCAGGGCCATCGCGAGTAACATGTTGGTCGCCGTTTCTTCGAGAATCTTCACTTGGCCGGAGAAGCCCACGGTATAACCGGGCGGCAAGTTACTCTTCGCAATCGCATCCTGGACGGCGGCCGCGCCTTCGTTCAATCCGTAACCTGGCGCGATGTTGCCATAAATGCCGACGCTAAACTGCCGGTTGAAGCGATCAATGCGCGACGGGCCCAATCCGCGCTGTAGCTTCGCGATCGAGTCTAAGCGAATGAGACCTTGCCGCGCGCTGGGAATCAGCAGACGCCCCAGGCTATTGGGATCGTCCCGTTGCCCGGGCTTCAGCCGCACCGTCACCGGATACTGTTCGCTCTCCTCTTTGTAAGTGGAGATCTGATCCTCGCCGGACATCAGCAGGCGCACCGCGCCCGCCACATCGGAGACTCGCACGCCTAGATCGGAAGCCAATTGACGGTCGATATCGATCTGCATCTCGGGATTATTGAGATTCAGGTTTACCTTGATGTCGGAGATCATGGGCTTCTTGAGGATCTCGGCGTTTACCTCTTTGGCAATCTCTACTAATTTACCGAGATCCGGCCCGAGTAACTGGGCCCGAATTGGGGCAAACGTATCGCGGCCACCGAGCGCATTGGGAAAGGAAACGCGTGGCCGGGCGATGGCAAACTCCGGCAGCATCACCGCCCGCACCTTGGCGCCCATTTCCTGAATGGAGCCGCGCTTGTCTGGCGGGTCAATCAGCAGCGTCATGTAAGACATGGTGACCCGGTTTAGCATCTGCATACTCTGCGGGATCACGGCCCTCACACCCGGCACGGCCTCCAGTTTCTTCGCCAGCCGCATGGTGAACTGCTCAGTACCTTCCAGGGAAAAACCCTCAGGTAACTCCATATAAACGGCCAATTCGCTCTGATCTTCCTGCGGCATCCATTCCTGCTGCGTCATCCGGTAAAGCGGAATCGTCGAGGCTAGCGTCAGTAAGCAGAGTACGATGATGGCCCAGCGATGATTCAACGACCAATCGAGACTCCGCAGGTACCAGCGATGCACAAGGTCTGGTTTCTCGTCTTCATGCTTCTTGCCACTCGTCGCGGCTTTCAGCATCCGGGCACCGAGCGCCGGAGTCAGAGTAAATGCCACCAGCATCGACACCAGGATGGCGACGGCCATCGTCCAGCCGAACTGATTGAGGTAGCGCCGCGCATAGCCGCTCATAAAAGCGATCGGCACGAACACAATCACCAGCGAAATGGTAGTCGCGATGACGGCTAGCGCGATCTCCTTGGTGGCCGCGATCGTGGCCTCCTTGGGCGGCAGGTCGCCTTTCTCCAGAAACCGGTAGATGTTCTCGAGCACAATAATAGCGTCATCAATCACGATTCCTACGGCCAAGGTTAGGGCCAATAGCGTCATAGAATTAAGGGTAAAATCCATCACCCGTAACACGGTAAAGGTCGTCACAATTGACGTCGGAATGGCGATGGCGCTGATGACCACGGTGCGCCAATCGCGAATAAACAGCCAGACGATCAGCGAGGCCAGCAGACTGCCCAGGAGTAAGTGCTCCTCCAGCGCCGCCACCGACGCGCGAATATAATTCGCTTGGTCGGTAGTAACTTCGAGCGTCACCCCCGGCGGCAGATTCGCCCGAATGTCCGCGAGCTTGGCATTGATCGAATCGACCACCTTCACCGTATTCACGCCAGTCTGACGACGCACATCGAGTAACACGGCCGGCTTGCCTTGGTAGTAGGCAAAGGTGCGCCGCTCGCCCATTCCATCCTCGGCATTACCCACTTCACGCACCCGCACCGGGGCGCCGTTCACATTCTTGATAATGATGTCGTTGAACTCGCCGATATCTTTCACCCGGCCCAAAGTGCGCACGCCCAATTCCGAAGCTCCGCGCACAATGCGACCGCCCGGCGCCTCCACGTTCTCCGTGCGGATCGCCCGCTCCACTTCCTGGGCGCTCAGATTGTAGGCGTTCAGCTTATCGAGATCCAAGTAGATGTTGATCTGCCGGCTGCGGCCACCGTTGATCTCGATGCTGCCCACGCCGTCCACGGTTTCGAGCGCGCGCCGCACCTGCTTGTCGGCGATCTCCGTCAGTTCGCGCACCGGGCGCGTGCCGCTCATGGCCAACTTGATGATGGGGTCCGAATCCGGATCAGCCTTGATTACGCTCGGCGGCAAAACGTTCGGCGGCAAACGCCGCATCGCGCCGCTCACCTTCTCGCGCACGTCCTCGGCAGCTTCTGAAATGTCGCGGTCGAGCACGAACTGCACCGACACATTGGCGTTGCCTTCCGTGACGCGCGCCGTCATTTCGTCGATACCGGCGATCGCCGCAATCGACTCTTCGAGCGGGAGTACGACCTGCGAAACCATCTCTTCGGGACTCGCGCCAGGCAACTGCACCCGCACATATACCGAAGCCGGGTCGCTCTTCGGAAATAGGTCAACCCCCAGATCAACGAAGCTAAAAACGCCCAAAACGACCAGGAACATGATCAACATCAGGGCGAAAACCGGGCGCTGCACACAAATTTCAGACAATCTCACCGGGGCACGATCCTTTCGCGGGCAAGGTACTCAAAAAAGACACGCGCCGCAGCGACAAGGTTACTGGCGTGAATCCTTCATTCTACGATGCCACAGCAGACTAAACTAGAGGACATCGTCATGAAGATCGCTTATCTGTTCCCCGGCCAAGGTTCGCAGTTTACGGGCATGGGCCGCTCGCTTGCCCAATCCAGCCCGCTCGCCCGTCAAACCTTTGAAGAAGCTGACGACACCCTCGGCTTTGCGCTTTCCACGCTTTGTTTCGAGGGCCCGGACGAGGCATTGAAGCTCACCGAAAACACCCAACCGGCCCTCGTCGCGGCTTCCACCGCCGCCTGGCGCGTGCTGGCTGACCGGGGCGGTGCGCCCGATTACGTGGCTGGACACAGCCTCGGCGAGTACTCCGCGCTGGTCGCCGCCGGTTCGCTGTCCTTCCCCGATGCCCTGCGACTGGTGCGCCAACGCGGGCAGTACATGCAAGCCGCGGTCCCCGCCGGCGTAGGCGCCATGGCCGCGCTCCTTCGTCTGCCGGCGGGCACGCTCGATGCGATTCTGGAAGCTGCCGCCGAAGGCGAAGTGGTCTCCGCCGCCAATCTCAACTCGCCGGACCAAATCGTCATCGCCGGCCACGCCGGTGCCGTCGCCCGCGCTATGGAACTCGCCAAAGCGGCCGGCGCCAAACGCGCCATTCCGCTGCCCGTCAGCGCTCCCTTTCACTGTTCGTTGATGGCACCAGCCCAGCTCCAGATGAAGGCTCATCTCGACCAAGCCACCTTCCACAACCTCAACGTGCCCCTGGTAAACAACTGGCAGGCTCGCGAAATCACCTCCGCCGAAGACGCCCGCCAGGGCCTCTATCAGCAGATTCCGAATCCCGTCCGCTGGGAGCAGACCGTCCGTCACCTCGCCGTTTGCGGCGTCACTCGGGCCTTCGAAGTGGGCCCCGGTGCCGTTCTGATGGGCCTGGTGCGCAACATCACCCCCGACATCGACACCGTCCGCGCCGGCGAAGCCGAGGATTTGGGTGTGATAGCCTTTCCCACATGATCCGCCGCGATTTTCTCAAACTGTCGACCGCATTGCCCTTGATGGCCCAAGCCCCCTTGCCGTTTCCGATCGGTTACAACACCTACTGCCTGCGCGCCCTGCGCTGGAGCGACTCGCAGCACCTCGACTTCGCCGCCGCCCAAAAGCTCGACGCCATCTTTCTTCAGGACTCTGTCGATCCGCTCGCCCAAGATCCGGCTCACTGGAAAGAGGTGCGCGCCAAAGCCGCCGACCTTAAGCTCCACCTCCAAACCGGCGGTGCCGGCATCCTCCCCAAATCGCCCGATCAAATCGACGCCTCCATCGCTACGCTCCGCAAAAACATCGTCCGCGCCCAAGCCCTCGGTTCGCCCATCATCCGCGCCGTCATCGCCAGCGACCGCGCTTCTTTGCCCAAAGGCGTACCCCCCGAAGCGCATCTCGAAACCGTGCTGAAGATTTTGAAAGCCGTCCGCCAGCAAGTCCTGGACGCCCAGGTCAAGATCGCCATCGAGGTCCACAAAGACTTCAGCGC
>JAYVRS010000394.1:0-1980 GCA_043776185.1 Bryobacteraceae bacterium
CACTGCCCCCTTATAGTCTTTGAGCGCGGCGGCTAGATCGAACTTAGCCGGGATCTCCGCCCGGTCTGGCGTGGCTTCGGGAATGAATTGTCCGATGGTGCGGTTAGAAGACTTCAGATAGGCTTTCGCGACGCGTTGAACGTCTTCGGGGGTTACTTTGCGCAGACGATCCCGATCCAGAAAGAGAATCCGCCAATCGCCGATGGCGAGCCCTTCGCTGATCACCAGGCCGATGAGCGTCGAGTTACTCAAGGCCATCTCAATTTGCTTGATTTGCCGAGTCTTAACGCGCTCCACCTCTTCGGAGCTGGGCGGCTCTTTAATCACGCCTTCCAGCGTCTCGAGTAAGGCTTGCCGGGCCGCATCGGGCGAATCGTTCTTGTTGAGGATCGCCCCGAACATCATCATGCTAGGTTCGTTCCGTTGAGAAGCGCCGCCAAAGACTTGGGTGGCCTTCTTGTTATCGACCAGCGCCTTGTAGAGCCGTCCAGACGGAGCCTGAGTCAGAATACCGGACAGGACATCGAGCGCCGGTTGGTCAGGGTGGCCGCCATCGGGGGTATGGAAGAGGACCATCAAGCCCTGAATGTCGCCCACCTTACGAACCACCGTCAGGCGCTCGCCGCTCTGCGTCGGTTCGGTGGTGTAAGTAGGAACCAGCGTGCGCGTGGGCCGGGGGATCACGCCGAAGTAGTCGTTCACCATGGCCACAATCTTCGATTCGTCAACCTTACCGGCCACGGTGAGCACGGCATTATCCGGCTGATAGAACTTACGATAGAAAACCTGCAAATTCTCAATCGGGACCCGCTCCACATCGGCCCGGTTGCCGATCACCGGACGGCCGTAAGGATGCGTGGTGTAAGCGGCAGCCATGACGTGCTTATTCAACACGCCCATGGGGTTATTCTCACCAGACTCGAATTCATTGCGGACGACGGTGAATTCTTTGTCGAGATCGGACTTGCGGATGAAGGAGTTCACCATGCGGTCAGCTTCCAGATCGAGGGCCCATTTCAGATTTTCGTCCGAGGCCTGGAACGTCTCATAGTAATTGGTACGGTCGTAGGATGTCGTACCGTTGGGGCTAGCCCCGTGTTCCGTAAGTTCTTGCGGGATATTCGTGTGCTTAGGGCTGCCTTTGAAGACCATATGCTCCAATAAATGGGCCATGCCGCCTTCACCCGAGCCTTCGTGGCGGGAGCCGACCAGATAAGTGATGTTGACGGTGATGGTAGGCTTCGAGGAGTCTGGAAAGACCAGCAAGCGCAGGCCATTCGCCAATTGATACTCGGTGATCCCTTCGACGGAGGTGATCTTGCTGACGCCCTTCGGCAGAGCCGGTTGTGCCGGACAAAATGCCACCACGGACATGCCTAGTAGAACGGCTGCTAAGAAGTATTTCATCGGTAACTCTCCTCTACTACTCTATGCGTAAGCGAGCCGCGAATCAGGTCAAAAAACTATTTGTAAGCCACCACGGCGCTGGAAGGACCGGCGAGGTGGATGACTTCGAAACGGCGGAAGCCGACCTCGGTACACCAGCCCCGAAAGTCAGCGGCCGAGTAATCGAAGGCGTCGCCGAATTCGATCAGCATGTTGAGAGACATGAGGAGGCCGAAGACGTTCTCACGGCGGGCGTCGTCAATCAGAGCTTCGATTGCGACGAATGCGCCACCGGGCGGCAGGGCGTCGTAGGCTGCGCGGATGAGGTGCATCTTCTTTTCAAGATTCCAATCGTGGAGAATCATGCCCATGGTAATGAGATCCGCTTTCGGCAGCGGCTGCTTGAAGAAATCACCCGCCGCAGTGGACACCCGATGGCTGAGTCCAGCGGCCTCAATATGTCGACGCGCGATCGGTTCGACCGGCGGAAGGTCGAAAGAAACACAGCGAAGATGGGGGTGAACTTTGGCCACTTCCAAACAGAGCGGGCCCGTGGCACCGCCTACATCGCAAAGCGTCGTGTAGGGAGAAAAA
>JAYVRS010000395.1:0-1979 GCA_043776185.1 Bryobacteraceae bacterium
GGGCGCGGGCATCTTCTCATCCAGCTCTTCCAGTTGCGTTTCGAGCTTGCCTTTTTCGGCATCGGGCGCGCGCCGCATCAGCCCCTGCAACCGCCTTACCTCTTGCTCCATCGGCGCGAGCTTGGCCTTATAATCCGCTTGTTCCGCTTCGCTGGCCTGCACGATGTCGTGCGGTTGCAGCTGCGCGAAATGGGCTTGCAGCCGATAGTAGTCCGATTGCCGCACGGCGTCGAACTTATGATCGTGGCACCGCGCGCACCCCACCGTCATCCCCAGAAACGCGGCTCCCACGATGTTGGTCATCTCGGTAAGCACTTCATTGCGCGAACTGGCGACATCCTGATTGCCTTGGTTCTTGCGCAGCGGACCCAGCCGGTTGAAGCCGCTCGCCACCAGCTGTGTTTCGCTCGCTGAGTCCATTTCATCGCCCGCAATCTGCTCGGTGATGAACTGGTCGTAGGGCGTGTCCTGGTTAAAGCTGCGCACCACATAGTCGCGGTACCGGTAGCTATCGGGGCGGTGCGTATCGTACTCATACCCATCGCTCTCGGCGAAGCGCACGACGTCGAGCCAATGGCGTCCCCATTGCTCGCCATAGTGCGGCGAGGCCAGCAGACGCTCCACCAATTTCTCCCAAGCCTGCGGCGTACGGTCGTTCACAAAAGCATCCACTTCAGCCGGCGTGGGCGGCAGCCCGATCAAGTCGTAAGTGGCCCGACGAATGAGTTCGGTGCGGCTGGCGGTAGGCGCGGGCGATAGTGCGGCCTTCCTTAGACCGGCCAGCAAGAAGGCGTCCACCGGCGTCCGGATCCAAGCTTTAGCCGGGCCATCGGCGAACACCGGCGGCACCACCCGCTTGCGCGGCTGTAGCGCCCAATGCCGCCGCTCCGCCGCCGTATAGGATCCTAGCGGAGCCACCGCGTCGCCCGCCGCGCCATACAGCATCAGGGCGGTAGCGGCCATCGAGATGACGCTTTTCAAAGGGAGTCCGAGGAGCATATCATCCAAATGCTATCAAGGATCGCGGAACACCGTCACCGGCCTAATGGCTAGGTTTCACGATTACCACTGAAACTGGCCCACAAGCTGCCCGTTGCGAGGCAAGCCGCCGCCGGTGGACGTGGGGTCGATGCGGCCAAATCGACCCGTTAAGCGGCCTTGGTTGGTCATCGAAGAGCAGCGGTGAAAACGACCGCCAGAATATCTCCCAAGGCCTCGTCGAACTCGAATGGCTGGACGCTCGCGGCCTGCCGAAAACTAACTAGCCCAATCGCGTTTCTACGAAAGTCTTCGTTGACATCTACGAATCACTTCGTATACACTCAGGGCAGATGAATTTGCTTGGCAAAACGAAGCTGCCCAAACCCACCGCCGGCGAGCTCGAAATATTGGATGTCATGTGGCGGCTCGCGGAGCCGGTCACGGTGCGCGACGTCCACGCGGAGTTGAACGCGGGCAAAACCACCGGCTACACCACCGTCCTCAAGTTAATGCAAATTATGGCGGCCAAGGGCTTGCTTGATCGTGATGAAACTGAGCGCGCGCATCGCTACACGCCGCGGCTCAAACAACAACAGACCCAAACCCAGTTACTCCGCGATCTAGTGGACCGCGCCTTTCATGGCTCGGCCGCGATGTTAGTGCAGCAGGCGCTGGCGGCCAAACGGGCCACGCCTACCGAGATCGCCGAGATTCGCGAATTACTGAATAAATACGAAAAAGAGAATGGAGACAAGCGATGATATTAGGTTGGACGTTAGTTCAATTTCTCTGGCAGGGCGCGGCCGGTGCGGCATTTCTCGCAATGGTGTTACTAAGTACCCGGTCGCCCAGAGTCCGCTATGCCGCCGGTTGCTGCGCGCTGGCCGTAATGGCGCTCGCGCCGGTATTTACTTACGCTTGGCTGGGCCGATCCGGCGTGGTGCGCGAACTGGGCCCGGTAAGCCTCGCGCTGGGTTCCGGCGACGGCCTATCGCGCG
>JAYVRS010000396.1:0-1975 GCA_043776185.1 Bryobacteraceae bacterium
GACGGTCGGGGTGCTGTTGTTGCTAGCCGTGGTCGTGTCCGTGGCTCTGGGAATCTGGGTGGGGCGGCTGGTTAGTAATACCGGAAAGTCCACTCCAGATTGGGTTGACCAGCTCGAACGCTCGGTGCGCGACGATGGGCGCACGGCGGCGCGCGAGGTCCGTGAAGAGCTCTCCTCTGCCATTACTCGTCAGTCCGACTCGATGCGCAGCTTGCTCGATGATCGACTGCGCGACGTCCAGCAAGACAGCGCCCGTCAACTGGAGCACATCCGTTCCACCGTGGACGAGAAGCTGCAAGAGAACCTCGACCGCCGCTTCAACGATTCCTTCAAGACGGTGTCCGATCGGCTGGAGCAGGTCCATCGGGGCTTGGGTGAGATGCAGACCCTTGCCGCCGGAGTGGGCGATTTGAAGAAGGTGCTAAGCAACGTGCGCACGCGCGGCACGTGGGGCGAGGTGCAGTTGGGGGCGCTGCTGGAACAGGTGCTGTCTCCCGAGCAGTTCGAGCGCAACGTGGCCACGCGAGGTACCAGTGAGCGGGTAGAGTTCGCGATCAAGCTGCCGGGTCACGCTGACGATGGGCTGACGCCCGTGTGGCTGCCCGTCGACGCGAAGTTTCCGGCGGACGCCTATCAGCGTTTGGTGGAAGCGCTGGAGACGGGTGCGCCGGAGGCGATTGAGGCGGCGTCGCGTTTGCTGGAGACGGCGATCAAGCTGAACGCGAAGTCGATTCGCGAGAAATACGTGGAGCCCCCGGCGACCACCGACTTTGCGATTATGTTTCTGCCGACCGAGGGCCTGTATTCGGAAGTGTTGCGGCGGCCAGGTCTGGCGGAGTGGCTGCAAGCGGAGCAGCGGGTGGTGGTAGCAGGGCCCATGACGCTGGCGGCATTGCTGAACAGCTTGCAGATGGGGTTCCGGACGCTGGCGATTCAGCAGCGGTCCGGTGAGGTGTGGAAGGTGCTGGGTGAGGCGAAGACCGAGTTCGCCCGCTATGGGCAGGCACTCGACAAGGTGAAGAGGAAGATTGAGGAAGTGGCCGTGGCGATTGATGAGGCGCAGGTGAGAACGCGCGCGGTGAATCGGCGCTTACGCGATGTGGAAGAGATTGGGACGCAGAAGAATCTGCCCCTGCCGGGGTTTGATTCCGACGACGTTATCTAATTTTTTCGGTGACGGAGACTTCGGCTTTGGTCTGAAACGGGATGCGGGTTTCTACCTCGATGACGGCGGGTTTGCCGCGAGTCATGAGGACGGTGCCACCGCCCGCTCCTGCTCCGGCCGCACCACCGATGGCTGCCCCTCTGCCGCCGCCGAAGATGGCTCCGAGTGCGGCGCCGACGGCGGCCCCGGCTCCGATTTTGGCCGCGTCGCTCTTCTTCGACGTCGCGCCTTCGCGGTTAAAGGTCTCCGATTGGAGCATGACGGTTTGGCCATCGGAAGTGGTGAATTGGGTAAGCTCAATCGCCAACCGTGAAACGCCTCGGACGCGGCCGGCGCGATCGCTTTCGACGATGCGGCCCACGGCGCGCGCGCCGCGCTCCGCCAAAACAAAGCCAGCCACTTCGAGCGGCGCGTCGAGGGTAGCGTGAAACGTATCGCCGGTCTGCAGCTTGTCGGCGGTAAGGGTCTCCTGTAAGCGGACTACGATTTGGGTGCCGGCGGGGATGGTGACGGTGGCTGGTTCACGTTGCTTCCGGCGGGCCTCTTCAGCGATGGGGTCCGGCTTGCGGATTTCGACTACTTCCGGGACGGGCTTCGCCTCGCCATGGACGACGGGTTTGGTGGGCTCTGGGGGCGCGACTGGCTGCGGGGTAATTGGCGGCTGAGTAACGGCAACTGGGGTAGTCTCTTTGGCGGCCAGCTGCTGAGTTGGGCGCTTCGCTGGGGCGGCCTTAGGCGCTCGTGGGGGGGGGGCTGGCGCGACGGCGGGGGGCTCTTCGATGAATGGCGTGGGGGCCGCCGGCTCGGTTT
>JAYVRS010000397.1:0-1975 GCA_043776185.1 Bryobacteraceae bacterium
GGGTACTCCTCATCGGGCTTCAGGTTCAGCAGCGGCATCCCCTCGCTGCGCACGCGCGTGCCTTGAAAAATCCCCGGCAAGTAGCCCGCCTGCCAATTCTGGATATCGTTAATGGGCAAACCCTTGGGGTCATCCAACACAACATAAGCGGGCAGATTCTGGTTCTCGCTGCCCAACCCATAAACCACCCAAGAGCCCAACGTCGGCCTGCCCGGAATCATGCGGCCGGTGTGAAAGATAAACAGAGCAAAGTCATGCGCGATGTGGGTGGTAAACATGGACCGGATGACGGCAATGTCGTCTACCCTTTTCGCCAAATGCGGCAGTAACTCCGACACCTCCGTACCGCTCTGCCCATATTTCTGGAACTTGAACGGCGAAGGCATCAGGCCCCCGGCCTCGCGCACCTGCCGAATCTGGCTCGCAAGGTCCCGGCTCGGCGCTTGTCCCGCCAGTTTCTCCAGCAATGGCTTCGGGTCCAGTAAGTCTATTTGGCTGGGTCCACCGTTCATAAACAGTTGGATGACCGCCTTGGCCTTCGCCGGCAGAGGCGCCGGTTTGGGCTTCAGATCATATACGACTGGTGGCGCGTCGCCGGCCAGCAGCGACGTCAGTGCCGCCCCGTATAAGCCATCTGACATCCGCGAAAGAAAGTCACGCCGGTTAGTCGACATACAAAAACTCCGCGGAATTCAATATCGTGTGCGCCAGGGTGGCTAGAGCCATATGGGACGACTTAGCGGCCAAGGGCTCCGGTGCTGGCGTCGCCGTGTAATGGGCCTTCCACTGGTCCGCCATCGCGCGAAGTGTGCTTACCCCGGCAGCTAACTCCGCCGTCGACGGCGGCCGCGAAAGAGTCGTAAGATACAGGCGCTCCACTTGGCTTGGCAAATTCATTCCCACCGCATCCATCACCCGGCCCGCCAAGTAACGGGCACTCTCCCGAATCTGCTCCCCATTCATCATCTGCAGCGCTTGCGAACTCACAATAGATTCGCCGCGCCTAATACAATTCGGACTCATGAAGGGCGCATCAAAGGCGTCCAGCAAACTTACTGGCGTGGTTCGCCGCTGCATCAAGTAGATACTTCGCCGGTAACCCAACTTACCCGCTTTGGGCAACACGGCTCCGTCCGGCTTAACGTCAATCGCGGCCGGTGGGCCGAACTCGGTTTCGTCCAACCGGCCCGCGGCCTTAAGCACGCCATCCCGAATCGCCTCCGCATCCAAGCGCCGTAGCGGAAATCGCGAGAGCAGAGAATTGGAAGGGTCTGCCCGCAGTGCCGGCTCACTCACCGTCGATGTCTGCCGATACGCGGCTGACGTCATAATCAGGCGGTGAAGCTTCTTCCTACTCCATCCGCTCGCGACAAACTCCGAGGCCAACCAATCCAGCAGTTCCGGATGGGTAGGCGGCGTCCCCATCTTGCCAAAATTACCCGCGCTCTTCACAATGCCAGTGCCGAAGTGCTGCTGCCAAATCCGATTGACGATTACTCGGGCCGTTAGCGGATGCTGTGGCGAGGTCAACCACTTCGCGAATGCCAGACGACGTCCACTGGTTCCTGTCTCGTGGGCCGGCTTTTCTACGCGGTAAGGTGGCAATTCCGCCGATAAGACCGATGGCGGACCGGGCGCCACCAACGCCCCCGGATTGTTGGGATCGCCGCGCAGCAAGATTCGTACGGGCGTTGGCTCCCCGCCCATATCAAACATGGCGCGATAACCGGGCGTCGGTTTCAGCGACGCCCGAATCTTCGCCAAGCCCTTCCGCAGCTCACTTACTTGCTTCTTGAAATCTTCAAACTGCTTGGTAAGCTCCTCCACAGTCGCCGCCGGTTTACCCGCTTTGACCCGGTAGGGCATCGCGGCCTCTTCCACCTGCTGCTCGATCTCCGCAATCTGCCGTTCAATCGGCGCGTTATGCACTAAGACTGACTTAGTCTCCACCGAATCCAGATCCGGCAAAAAACGC
>JAYVRS010000398.1:0-1972 GCA_043776185.1 Bryobacteraceae bacterium
TGAGACGTCAGCAAGACCGTGAGTTCCTCGCTGGCCTGGTCTGGACGGCTTTGGCGCAGGGTGGAGAAATTGGGACGGTCCTCCTGGCCGGGCAGGTCAATCAGCTTGCCCGCAGCGATCTGATTTTCGCCATTGCTTGTATGCGTCGTGGGGAAGATCAGGTAGGGTAGGCCGCGTTTGCCTTCGGCGTAGCGCTCGCGGTCGATGACATAGAGATAGCCGGACTCCGGCGACTCGATGCTCAGCCGCACGTGATCCCCTCGGCGCAGGTTGGCATTGGCGGGCATCCGTTCCGGGGCCCATTCCGTGGAGTTGCCCTCCTCCTGCACCAGGATGCGCGCGCCGGGTTCACTGGCGGCCGCGGGGCGCAGTCGCCAGATGGTGACACCTACTTGCCGCGCGGAAGACGGTGCGCGCATGGACGCCACCGGATGCTCGACGGCTTGATACTTCGGCCTCGCCAAGGCCGAAGCCCCCGAGTTTCCCCGTTGGTCGAGGCTTCGAGGATGCCCTTCTCAACGGCTGGGAAAACGGCGCCATCCACGGGCATGCACGGGGTGGTACACTTTTTCGGAAACCCCCTCAAATCAACCACTTGCCATTTCGCTTCTGCAAAAGTCACCGCCAAAACGCATTTTTTGCAAAATAAGTGAGAAGTTTCCTCTCCAAAACACACTTATGTGCGGAGCACGCAGACTTTTCTTCGCGCCACCAGGCTACTGGCTTCAGGTAACAACAAACAACCCGTATTACCGCCGACCGGGACCGCCATCATTTCCTCACCCGGCCGGCACACTCAGCGAAGAACACCAAGTGCGGGTCGCTGCCTACACCTTGATGACCAATCACTTTCACCTCGTCGCCGTCGGCGACGAGACCGATGCCATCTCGCTCTTCATGATGGATCTGAACGGCCGATACGCCACGTATCGCAATGCCACGCAACACACCACCCGTTGCTCCATTGGCCACGTCTTGCAGCACCGTTCTACTCCTGCGTTCTGGACGACGCCCATTGGCAAACCGCTCTCCGTTACGTTGAGTTCAACGCCGTCCGCGCTCACATGGCCCGCTCCGCCGGTGCCTACACTTGGTCCTCCGCCCGCGCTCATCTCGGCCGTGTTAAAACCCCTGGCTGGCTAGGGCGTTGACCAATTCCAGCAACGCTGGCCAACTCCCGGCCCCCCCCCCATCGGCCGACCTGGAAGGGGAACCTCGCCACCCTCACTCGCCGCGAAGCCGCCGACATCCGCCGTGCCACTCCCCAGGACTCCGCCCTCGGTTCCGACGCCTTCGTCGAAAACCTCGAGCGTACTCAGCAAATCCGGCTCCGCGCAACCCCTCGACCGACCTCGTACGTCCCCGGCCAGCGCTGCGGCCATTCCGCTCGCAGTCCAAACCAGTACCGCCTGATGCCAACGGCGTGGTCCGCCTCTCGCCCGACGACTTCTGCCAACTCCAAATTTCGGTCACGATGAACTCGTAACTCAATCTCCCCTGCTTTCGGCCACTTAGGTATTTTGCGAGCCAAGTGGCTCCTTATAGCCTGCTAACGTCATAACCGGATAACCGACTTATGCCTTACTGCCAAACGTATCTCCCCACGCTCTGTTTTTCCTGCTTCGGCCTCGATCCCGAAACCCCGGCCACCGATTACCAGATTCACTTCGTCCGCACCCAGGACGCCCGCCTACATTCCCCCCGATGCCGAAGCCTGGCCCCTCTTCTACGCCGTCGCGCTGGAAGCCATCAAACTATTCCCCGGCGCTTTCGACGCCACCTGCGAAGCCGTAACGAAACTCTGCGAAAAACTCCGCGGCCACCGCGCCCTTCCTCCCCATTTACTCGGCCACTTACTCCCCTATCCCCCTACTTCGGCCACCGCGCCTGGTAACTAACCAACGAAGATCCTGCGACTGACCGTTTGATTTGTAACCTATTCTAGCCCCCGGCGTCAGCCGGGGGACCCGTC
>JAYVRS010000399.1:0-1968 GCA_043776185.1 Bryobacteraceae bacterium
CAGGACGCCGCCCTGGCCGCCGCCAAGCCTGGCGCACCCTGCGAAGCCGTCGACGCCGCCGCCCGCAAAGTGATCACCGACGCCGGCTTCGGCCCCGGCTACAAAACCCCTGGCCTGCCCCATCGCACCGGCCACGGCATCGGGCTCGATATGCATGAATGGACCAACCTCGTACGCGGCAATAAGACTCCTCTCGCGGCCGGCATGTGCTTCAGCGATGAACCGATGATCACCATTTACGGCGAATTCGGCGTGCGCCTGGAAGACTGCTTCTACATGACCGAAGAAGGCCCGCGCCTGTTCTCCAAGCAGAGTCCGGCGATCGATCAGCCGTTCGCGTAATTCTCTCGCAAGAGATCCAATCGGCTGGCGGGTCCGTAAATCCTGGCATGAAGCAACACGCGATTGTCATCGGAGGCAGCATGGCCGGGCTTCTGGCCGCCCGCGTGCTCGCCGGCCATTTCGAGCAAGTCACGCTGGTGGAGCGTGACACCTTCCCCGGCGTCGGCGAACACCGCCGGGGCGTTCCGCAAGGCAAACACACGCACGGCCTGCTGGCCGGCGGCACGCGGGTGCTGGACGAACTGTTCCCTGGCTTTACGGCCGAGATCACCGCGGCCGGCGCGCTGCCCGGCGATATCGCCCAAACCTGCCGTTGGTTCCACGCTAGCGGCTACCTGGCCCAAGTACCCAGCGGACTCAACGGCATCCTCGCCAGCCGCCCGCTGATTGAGGGCATCGTCCGCCGCCGGGTGCTCGCGTTGGCCCGCGTCCGCGTACTCCAAGGGCAGGAAGTCGCTGGCCTGATGAAATCAGGCAACGGTGTCGGCGGCGTCACGCTCGCCGAGGGCACCGAACTGGCTGCCGACTTAGTCGTTAACTGCTGCGGCCGCGCCTCCCACGGGCCCGACTGGCTCGAAGCCATGGGCTACGCCAAGCCCCGCACCGAACGCGTCGAAGTCGCCATCGGCTATACCACTCGCCTGTTCCGCCGCCGTCCCGAGCACTTGAACGGCGATCTTGCCGCCATCATCGCGCCCAATCCCCAAAACCGCCGCGGCGGCGTCATGCTGGCCCAGGAAAATGACCGCTGGACCGTCACGCTGCTGAGTTACTTCGGCAACTACGCCCCCAGCGATCTCGATGGCTTCCGCGCTTACGCCCACAGCCTCGAATGCCCCGACATCGCCCACGTGCTAGACCAAGCTGAACCCATCGGCGAAGCCCTTACGATGCGCTATCCGGCCAGCGTCCGCCAACGCTACGAAGAGCTCACTCGTTTCCCGGAGGGCTACCTTACTTTTGGCGATGCCATCTGCAGCTTCAACCCGATCTACGGCCAAGGCATGACGTCCGCCGCCATGCAGGCCAAGGCTTTGGGCGAGTGCCTCCAAAAACCCGGCAACTTGGCCCGCAACTTCTTCCGCAAAGCCGCCGCCGTGGTCGACATCCCCTGGGGCATTGCCGTTGGCGCCGACTTGAAGATTCCGGAAACGGTGGGCCCGCGCACTACGATGGTCAATTTCATCAATTGGTATGTCGGCAAGCTTCATCGCGCTGCCCACCGTGACGCCGAACTTACTATCGCCTTCCACAAGGTTGCGAACTTACTCGCGCCGCCGGCCAGCCTGTTGACTCCCCGGTTGGCTTGGCGCGTCTGGCGCGGTAGCCGATTAGCGGCCGAGCCGATACACCCTGAGAACTCTTTGACAACTTCCTGACCGCACTTTGCTGACTCGCCGACCCGCGCCGCCGTAAGCTGGCAACATATGAAGCCTAAACTGACCGCTACACTGATCCTGACGGCCCTGACCCTCCTCGCCGACCCCACCCCCGCCATCTTCGGCGCGGCCGGGGCCGATGCGGCCGCCATCCGTTCCACCGTCACCGCGTTTCAAAACGCGCTCGGCCCTCTGAACGCCCCCGGGGCTGGCGGCAATGCCAACGGCCGCCGCGAAATCAACTGGG
>JAYVRS010000400.1:0-1967 GCA_043776185.1 Bryobacteraceae bacterium
GGCCAGCGATTCCTGTTCAACGATTCGGCGGGGGCCAAGCAACAGCCGCTCGAGGTAATCATGAACTGGCCCGCGAAGCTGAATCGATAAGCGGCTCCGCCAAGGATCTTGGGGCTGACTATGTCCCCAATAGATCTATCCCCCAGCCCGCCTTTCCGCTGTTCGTTTTTATTTTTGACGCCGCGTGAGCCGAAACTAACCGCTACGACGCTGTGCAGAGTAGGCAAAGAAAGAGGCGAAAAATGAAATGGCATCGCATAGCGGCGTTGCTCCTGGTCAGCACGACCGCAGCGCTCCACGCCCAGGATCCTTCAGCCAGCCCCGGCAAAGCGATTCCCAAGGGCGCCAAGCTTTTCATCTCCACCGTGGACGGCGGCTTCGACAGCTATCTGTCGGCAGGCATCATGAAGAAGGAAGTGCCCGTCACCGTCGTCACCGTTCGTGAAAAGGCGGACTTCGAGCTAACCGGCATCGCCGAAAGCGAAAAGGCCGGTTGGGCCAAGATGTTGTTCGCCGGCAGCACCGCTTCCCGTGAACAGGCCGGTATCAAAGTCACCAACCTCAAGACCGGCGAAGTGGTCTACGCTTACGCGGTCCACAAGGGCAACTCCGCGCGAGGCAAACAGAGCGCTGCCGAAGCCTGCGCCAAACATCTCAAGGAAAAGATCGAGGGACAGAAATGACCCACCTTTCACTAGCCACCATCCTATTGACGACAGCGGGCCTCCTCACCGGGGCCGAAACCATTCCCGCCGGCTCCAAAGTCTACATCGCGCCGATGGCTGGTTTTGAGACCGATCTGAAAGCGGCGATCGAGAAGAAGAAGGTAGACGTGGTGCTCGTGGACGACCGGACCCAAGCGCAATTCGAGATCAGCGGCGCCGCCGAGAGCCAAAAGGCCGGCGCGGCCAAGAAGATCCTGATGGGCAGTTGGCACTCGACTGAGGACGCCACTATCAAAGTGACCAATCTCGGGTCAAGCGCCGTGGTGTTCGCCTACTCGGTCCACAAAAAAGATTCTGCCCATGGCAAGAAGAGCGCGGCCGAAGCGTGCGCCAAACATTTGAAGGAGCAGGTGAAGTAAATGAACAGGTTCGCGCTTACCGTATTACTGGCGTTGCTTTTGTCAGCCCTTCCAGGCTTGGCGGCACCGATTTTTGGCCTCTTCAACCCGACCTTCTCCGGGGCTCAGGTGATTCCGATGTCTGCCTTCACCCAACCCGCACCCGCCGAGGCCATGTTGAACGGACCTACTGCCTCGATCAACTACGGGTTGAGTCGTTTCCCCCTGTATGGTGTTCTCACTTTTACACCCGACACCCTGGCCAGCTATATCTTCGATGTCGACTCCACCTTTGTTTTTCCAAGCGCGTCCCTCGCGCTCTACTATCGGAGTGGCAACTCGATCACATTGACAGCTTACAGCGTTGTCTCCACCCCGCTCGATGTTGGCTCCAATTTTCCAGACGCATTTCTCGGACGGGTAGTGCTCAACCCCGGCGTACAGTATTATTTGGCGGTTTTTAATGGTTTGGCCATCCCTGTCCTTACCGGCACGACAGGCGCTTTGGTGCGCCCGGACGGAGGCGAGGGCGGATTCGGCGTCAACAACAACTTGCCTGAGGCTTCCGATATTCCCGCCTTCACCCCGTCGTCCATCGGTATCCCGCCGACGGTCCACATCACGATCGAAACCGCCGGCACTCCCGAGCCGGGAACGTTTCTGCTGGCCGGTGGCGCGTTAAGCGCCCTCGTCCTCCTCCGCAAACGCATGGGCGGCTGAGTAACAAAACCGCCCGGCATGTTGCTCGAAACTATGTACACGCTGCCCAGCTGGTGCCAGATGGGGACATTTCTAAAAACCGTTGACAAGGAAACAAAATGTCCTGGTCGCGTGCATCGTTCCGGGGTAAGCTATGCGGAGGATGAACCTCTCGCCCGGCGACCGCCTCGGCCCATACGAACTC
>JAYVRS010000401.1:0-6312 GCA_043776185.1 Bryobacteraceae bacterium
TCCGTCGCGCTCGCCTCGTCCAGCGGTCCCTGCCGCCCTTTCATCGCCTCGTCCATCAGCTGGTCAAAGTTGTTTAGGTCTAGTTTCATCTCGTTCTCCTTCATTCTCGCCGAGAACGACGTTTACACAATCCTTTTTACACCCTCGATGTCCGATCAAGGCGGCTACATCTCCGAGAATGCGGCCATTGTCCTCGGCTGTAAGGTACATGCTGGTTCCTTCATAAATGAACACAGTCAGCAGGCTGGGATCGAACCCCGAGTTGAGCAAATTGGCGGCCATACTCTCTAGACGAAGGTCCATCGGTATCGCCTCACGAGTGAACGCCCCTTCGATACCCATGGAACTCAGTATTCGTTGGCGCTCGACTAACATGCAGGGGAAATCCACCTCGAATACCGTAGTCTCGGTACCCAGGTTTAGGCGAAAAGGCCGGAAATCAAGACCGGCACCTATCAACACCACTTGGCGCAATTCTTGAGTCGACTGGACCAACTCGTCGGCGGACTTCGTTCGCGCTGCCACCATTGGCAACAACTCAGGAGAGCCCTCGACAAAGCGTTGTGCCAAAAGAGCTCCGTGGTCGGTCGCGGCCACATTCGCAAAGGAGTCGCAAACCAGTGGATCGTCCCGCCGTGATTCGAGGTCGCGCAGACCTGCGATGAGCCTCGCCGAGGCGGTGACTTTGTGCTCGAACAAGGGATGCGGCACCACCCCAGGCTTCGATGGACGAAGCATCGAAGCTTGCCTCATGAAGTAAACCGCTTCGGCTACCGCCACCTTACGGTCGGGGTTCTGAAATCGGATGGTGACTTTTTCGAGCACGGTGCTGCCCTGCCGGTAGCGCCGTACAATCCGGCTGTGCCGTTCCGGCTCAATTTCCGCTACTGCCGTAACGTCCAGCGAACTCGGATGCTTATATTGAACGCTCAATGAGGCGGCCCACAAAGTGGCGCCCTGATCATCTAGTTGCGGATGAACCCCGATAATTGGAGTTCCATCAACTAGGGTCGCCAGCGCGATGCCGCCAGTATAGTCCGCTGCGAGGGCCAGGATTGCGGCCTGATGGACGCCGTGTTGATTGCTCGATGCCAAATTGATCGGCAGCGCGGTCTCCGCGAAACCAAGTCTAGTTTCATTCACTTTCCAATCCACGAACTCCAGTGCTGGAACACCCGAACGCAAGTATGCCGTTACGAGGGTAGGGTTCATGCGTCGCGCATGGTCAACTGACCATGCGGACTCCATGACAGGAGTGTCATTTTCGGCAGTCATTTTCACGCAATTGCCCCCATTCTTCCTACAGCCAGACACGAATGCCGGGAACAGCCAGCCTTGACCGAGACAGATTGCCAATCGCCTTCCCAAGTACCCGGCACTCCAATTCTTCCCCCGGCACTCCAATTCCGGTTCACTCCGACAGGCTCCCAGGGGGTGCCACGACTGTCCCCACGACTTCCCGTAGCGAACTGGGCAAGGGAGTTTGGCCCGAACTCGAATTTAGGCGCGACTTGCGTCGAGTCGGCTTCGCCGTCCGGGCTGACGCCTACTGCGGAAATGTCGCCAGATGATCGCCGCGCAGCCAATCGTGAGGAGTGTACAGCTCGAGGGCTCCGGCACGTTGCCAGTCGCCTGCGGGTTCACCACCAAGGTGAACGTGCCGAAGTGATCGGAGATTGCGTCCGTTGAACCCGGCGGGTTGATACTTCCATAACTGACGAGATTCACGCCGGAGGTTCTGTGGTCGACGTAAGTGAATTGGGTGAGCGTGACCAGATCCGTGCCATTTTTCCAAGACAGTGATCCAGTTCCCGCCGCGTTTGTACATCCCGGTACTACTGATGATTCAGGCCAAAAAGTGCTGATTCCTGCATTTGCGGCGAATGCGCTGGAGCCGGACGAACCGCGCACCGAAATGCCGGCAGAGCAAGTCGCTCCCAAAAAGATGTTCACTCCCGCTTGGCCAACTAAGATGCCATTGCCGCTCGCGTAAAAACTAAAAGTATGCGAACCGTTGGTAAGCAGCAGACTAAGTTGCCCATTGGAGCTGGAGACCCAATTGCCACTCTCTTCAACCCACACTCGGACACCATTGTAGCCCCAGAATTGTCCGGCATTATTTCCCGCGGCGTCCGCCAGGAAGAATGAGACGCCAGAGAGAATCAGAGCGGCGAGCCCCGTCGCCGCACTCGCCAGGCCAAAACAGATCATGCGCACTATAAACCAAGACATGTGTGTACCTCCGTTCGTTATCAAACAATTCCACCTAAGCCGATATCCGGCGGACTCGGCGTAGCAGCAAAAGCGCGGCCATACCGAGCGCCCCGAGTCCGGACGGCTTGGGCACTGACGACACCTCAGCCACGGCCTGGAAACTCGATAGGGCATTGTTATCGTTCCAATTCGCGTTACTAAGGTCGAGATGCACCGCATTCTCCGAGGTGCCGCCGTTCGGTTCGGTGGGAGGAAAATGCGTATAAGTTACCGGCAGCCCGCTCGTCCAGCGGAACTGCCCTTCCACCGCAATATCGTTCAATCCGATCCAAAGTCCGAAGATCGTGGAATTTGCCCTCCACAAATCGTAGACGAATTGATTCTCGGCATCGCTCGAGATGGTGGCGAGGTGGCCGCCCAGGGCAACGGCTTCCGCTTCTTTCGCCGCCCATGTTCCCTGGGTCAGCAGATAGTAAGTGCTGCCTCCAAAGTTCGCCGTGGAAATCACCGCCGCGCGAGCGCTGGAGATGCTGAGACAAAGCAACAAAAGACATTTGAGGATGGACATAGAGCTCCCTGGAAGAAGTTTTACGATTGACTGAAAACCGGCGATATAATCGCTAGCGTTCCAACAGTGTCGCGAAGCAAACTGGTAAACTGGGTCAAAATAAATCGAAGATATGGATCCTTTTGAGAAGCAATATGTCGCTTTGAGGCGCGCTGTCGCTTGGCAGATGCGGCGGGAGTCGGTAGCCCATACTTTGACGCCTACGGCCCTGCTTCACGAGGTCTGGATGCGTCTGCGTAAGCAGACGCACCTCACTTGGAATAACTCAGCTGACTTACTCACGGCCGCCCGTGTCGCCGCCAAGCGCACGCTGGTGGATTATTCCCGCAATGCCGAGGCGAAGCGGCGGCGGCAGAAGGTGGATTTGGCTGACCACCACTTCGTAACTGTTCAAGCCGCGGATCATGTCGAAATTCACACCGCCATGGCGCGGCTGGCCGACTCTCATCCAGACTTACATCAACTGGTTCTTCGGCATGTGGTTGAGGGTTGGACCGTGGAGGAAATCGCGGTCCGCGAGGGACAATCACCGTCCAAAACCAAACGCGACCTGCGTGCCGGTCTCGAGATCCTGCGAAGTTACGCGGAATGAACGTACCGGGCTGGCTCACCGGTACCCCACTCGCTTCGGGCGACGATGCCAAAGTCTGGCGAGTCACACGCGGCGAGCGGGAAGGCGTCCTTAAGGTGGCCCGCGATCCAGCGAATGAAAGAGTTACCAGCACGTTCTGGTTCGCGAGATCGCGATTCTTCAGCGTCTTGAGCGCCCCGGGATCGTTCGCTTGCTCGACCATGGCCATTCCGACGAGTGCGGTTCCTATCTAGTTCTCGAGTGGATTGACGGCGAATTCGAGACGTTTACTTCACGCGCGGCTGAATCCTTGGTGGTTTTCAAAAAGCTCCTCGACGCTCTGGCGTACCTGCACGCCCAGGGCCTGGTCCACCGCGACTTGAAACCTGCCAACATTCGCGTCCGCCGCGCCACGGGTGAGCCCGTCCTGATCGACTTCGGCTCGGCCACCGGCGATGACGGCCGCGTTACGGCGGCTTATGCCAGCCCGGAACAACTGCTGGGCGGGCCGGTGACCGCAGCCAGTGACGTCTACCAATGCGGCTTGATCCTCTACGAACTGCTCACGGGTCATCACCCATTCCTCGATGGTGACCCGGACCTGGCCCATCCGGACTGGGTACCCCGCCTGCTTCACCCCCAACTGGACGGACTGCTCGTTCGCTGCCTGGCGCCGAATCCTGACGACCGGTTTGCCGACGCCTCGGAACTGGGTGCCGCTTTAGAGGGCCAGCCGGCGCAACGCTCCCGCCGGGTTTGGCACATCCGGAGTCTCGTTCGCAGGCACGGACGCCAATTGATCGCGGTCGGCCTCACCGTCATCGTGCTCGCCGGGCTCGCGACGGCGTATCGGGACCGCGCCGAACGCTCCCGCGTGGCCGCCGATACCCGCCTATTGAGCGGGCTGATACGGGAGGTGTATCAGCCCTTGGCGGATCGCCCTGGTAACCTGGCATCCCGCGCCCAACTGCTGCGGCAAGTGGAGAGGCTCGCCACGGGTCTGCACAGCGCAGCCTACCAAGACGAATCGGTGGGTTACGAACTCGCCGGCTTCTATCACGATTTGGCCGGGTTACGCGGTGAAGTTTTCGCCGAACACACGGGCGAATATAGGAACAGCCTTCAGGTCCAGCAACAGGGCCTGGACATCGTCAAGTACTGGCGCGGCCGGTTGCCGGATAGTGACCGATGGCTGCGGCTGGAGTGTGGTGCCTCGCTCGAGTACGGCGATCTGCTTTTCGGGGCGCGGAGCTGGCCGCAAGCTCTCACGCAGTACCGCGAGAGCGCCCAAGTCTGGCGGCGATGGTTGGCTATGCATCCGGACGACGCCCACGCGCAGTTCACCGCGACCGTCGCTCGCAGTATGGAGGGCGACGTATTGGCTGAGTTGGGCCATCCCGAACAGTCACTTCCCCTGCAGGCCGAAGTGCTGGCGCTGCGCCGTCGTCACCGGGCGGCCGGTTACCCTTGGGCCGCTGAGGCGGTGGCCTCGGTGCTCGAATCCATCGGAGATTGCCACTATCGCCTGGGCCACTGGAGCGAAGCGGATCGGGCGCTGGGTGAGGCGTTGACGATTCGCCAATCGCTGGGGACCGAAGGGCGGTTTCTGGCGCAACTGCATATGAGGGTGGCCAAGCTGAAGCGAGCCACCCAGGCTCCGCAGCGAGCGGCGGACCATTGGCGGCAAGCCAGGGTCGTGTTGCAGCGCGTTTGCCAGAGCGAGCCCGCCAGCACGTTCGACCGTCAACTTCTGGCCGAGGTGAGCGCGGAGCTCGATGGACGATCCGGCGATTCCCCCAAAACGCCGCTTCGTCAATAGCCCCGCGAAAGAGCCCGGCACTGCGGCCCCTACGGCCTCCCCCCGGAAACGACCGCATCCACAGGAAACGACCGGAAACGACCGCATCGGTGGCCCCATTTGGGGAGAAATGGCATAAGAATTAGGGACTTGGCGAGACCGGTTTGCGGAACTGGGCCGTTGGCTGCGACTGTTTTTGAAAATAAGTGAGAATTTTCCCCTCCGAAACACACTATTCAACGGAGGTACAAAAATGGCTCGCAGACTTCGCTTTGCCCCGCCGGGATACTGGCTTCACCTCACCCAACGCGGCAACAACCAACAACCCGTCTTCTCCAACGACGCGGATCGCCAATACTTCCTGGGACTGCTCGAAAGCCGCAGCGAGGAGCGCGAGGTCCGGATCCGGATCACGGAAACGACCGCATCCACGCGGGGTGGCCCCATTGCGGAAACGACCGCATCCACACGGGGTGGCCCCATTTGGAGGGAAATGGCATAAGAATTTGGGACTTGGCGAGATCGGTTTGCGGAACTTGGCCTTTGGCCGCGACTTTTCTTTAAAAATAAGTGAGAATTTTCCCCTCTGAAACACACCCTGGGGCCGGTTTCCCTCAAGATGTATGACCAGTTCGGCCTCATGCTCCGGATCGAGACTACCGTCAACGACCCGGCCTTTTTCAAGCACTACCGCGAGGTAGAACATCGTGACGGCACCCGTGGCGTGCCATGGGCACCCATGCAGAAAAGCATCTATAGTCTGCCCACGCTGCGAGAACTGCTGGCGGCTTCCAACCGTCGTTATCTAGAGTTTCTTTCCGCGATGGAAGATCCGCGCGCGGGCAGAGACAAACTCGACAAACTTTCGCCACCCGTCGAACTGGAGGGTCGTCGCGACTCCGGGTTCAATCGGTTCGACCAGGACGACGAAAAACTGCTGTGCTCCATCGTTCGCGGGGAGTTCAACATCAGCGGCCTGCAGAACAAAACTCTCCGCCGTCATACGCCGGAACTCAACCGCGGTCAGATATCACGCGTGTTGAAGCGACTTCGAACGCACGGACCCCTCCGTGCCAACATGACTGAGACACTCCTCGCTTCCTAATTACACAGCAGGGCGAGAAAGAATCTCTTGATGAACAACCAAAATGCCCGCACTTC
>JAYVRS010000402.1:0-6310 GCA_043776185.1 Bryobacteraceae bacterium
TCCTATAATGAAGGGCGAAGGCCGGAGCTGAAGTCCGTTGCCGGCCCTGGCTGGTAACTTAACTCGAACGTCGTTTACACAAACCTATTGACAAGACCCGGACATCCGTTAAGTCGCTTGTGGATCGATTGCGTCAGCGAAAGCCTATTCTCCGCTAGGCATAGCCATGCAACAGTGGATCGCTTTCTCACATCCATGGAAAGGATGGGGGAGCCGTTCTTATTCGGCATTGGTTCCGCGACGCAGTTTTTGTTTCCCCATGGTCTGTCCGTTGTGAGCGACAACGACTTGACACGCTACTTGCCGAATCTGGGGGGTGACCCCATCTTTCCGTTGTACCGGTTCATCGTTGCTGGCAAGGTGTGAAAGGGTTAATAAAATGCCGTAACTCCGTTGGTGCCAGGCATTCGCAGAGGAGGAGCAAGAACTCGGCCCAGAAGGGCAGACGAGGGCAAACAGCCGCCAAGGAGGCCGTCGGGACCGCCACAAACCTGAGCCACAGGGTTACAGAACGCTACGGTGCAGCAGCTTAGCTAGCCATAGGGAACAAGAGCAAGAGAAATAAAGCAGAAATAAAGTGCCGGTCACTTGAAAGGGAGCGGCCAAAATGGGACGTTGAAGGGGGACTTCCTACCGTTTGTCAACGGGGTAGTTGAAGAGATGGTCAGAACGGGGGCTTCGCCCCTGCGACCCCAGGATTTAGCGCTTTTGAGCAGACTGGGTCTACGGCGGGGCGGCGTTGCCGCCCCGGCAAGTTCGCACCTGCGGCAGCGCTCATGTAGCATCCCTGCGGAGCCCTATCCCCTGCGCAAGCACTTTGACTTTAAGGAAGGCAAAGACCGCGTCCGGAAAGACCGCGTCTGGCACCACCAAAAATTAACCCGAAACAGATGGATCGCTTTCGTGACCGGCACACGGTGACCGGCACACGGTGACCGGCACACGGTGGCCGGGGCGAAGGACGACCGGCGGGATGCCTTTGTGCTGGCCGATGCGCTGTGCACTGATCGGCATTTATTCCACCGCGTGCGCCTGGATCCGGCATCGGTCATTCGCCTGCGAGAGTTATCGCGGGCCGAGGAAGACGTGGTGCAAAACTAGGTCCGCGCCGGAAACCAGCTACGGGACTTACTCAATCGTTACTATCCACAAATGCTGAAACTCTGTCCCGCCGTGGACGAAGTCTGGTTCTGGGACTTACTCGAGCGCGGTCCGCTGCCGACCAGCAAACGGTCGAAGGCGAAGATTAGGAACTTACTCCAAGCGCACCGGATTCGGCGCTGGGATGCGCCGGCAAAGACTTCGTCCGGCAAAGAATGCGTCCTGGGATACGACCCCATCCACGGGGTGGCCCCATTCTGGGGGAAATGGCATTGGAATGATAGACTTGGCTGGATCGGTTTGCGGAAAGTGGCCTGTGAACTGCAAGTTTTTGGCCGCCAGGCAGGGTCGGCACTGTGATGCCCGTGGCCGCGGGTCGAGAACCGGATTTATTTCGGTTGGCACCGCACTTCACGAAGCGGAATTGACCTTTAGCACGGCGGCGCGAGGGCATCTAGCGCACTAATTTAGCGGTAAGAATGGCTTGGCCCAGACGGCGTTGGGTATGTTCCGCCAGGTGGATGATCAGGCCGCCGACGCTGGTGGGCAGTGGAAATAAAGTGCCGGTCACTTGGCCAGGGAGCGGCCAAAACGGGACCATGACCGGCCGGGAGGCCACGCCTACGCCTTTAACTGATACGTCTGGTGGGCGTTGCCCCATACCAGTTTCCGGAACGCCGCGGGCGATACCGTCTTCTTCAAAAGCCCCAGCGTCTCCCGAGCTACGCACTTACCGGCCAAGCGGCTGGCCCCCGGATTCCCCTGCTGCGAAATCCCCGTGCCTTTGCCGTCGGCGCAGCTGCAATCGCTGCCGTAAATCAGCTTGTTCTCGTGACGCTTGAGGAAGCCCGCGGTAAACTCCGGGTCGCGCGACAGGGCATTGTTGCCCGAATTCGCCGCCAAGTCGCCATACAGATTCGCGTAGTCGCCCAGTAACTTATCCGTCACGCCACCCTTCTTCACCGGGCCCTTCGGATAGTCGACATCGTTGGCATAATCGGCACTAACGTTGGCCCAAAAGGCGTCCGCGTGCCCAATAAACCGCGTCTTCGGATAAGCCTTCAGCATCGCTTCAAAATTCTTGAACCCCGTGGCGAAAACGCCTTCGGTGGGCGTATGCGGCACCTCTTGGAAGTGGACCAGAATCGGCACCTTGAGCTCGGCCGCCAGCGCGTACATCCGGCGCAGCTCCGGTCCTGCCGCCTCCATGTGAAACTTCAACTCCCCCAACCCGATCGCCCCGTTCTTCACCGCCTTGGTCAGCAAAGCCTCGGCCTCCGGCTTCGTGATATCGGCACTCGCAAACCAGCCCACCAAACGCCCCGGGTACTTCTGCTTCAGCTCGGCGACCGCTTCCACCGAGTTCTCCCGGGTCAGCGCCATGCAGTTGGACACCCCGCATCCTTCAAGATGGGCGATGTTCGCCTCAGCCGTGCGCCGCAGGTGATGATGACAGTCCACCACGGGGCCACCCCAATCCGGCGCGTCCTGCGCCATCAAAGTGCCGGCCGCCGCCAAGCCCCACGAAAAGTCCCGCCGATTTAGCTGTTTCATAAGTTACCGGTCCAAAGCTATCACAAGCCGTTGTGCCGGATCCGCCGGCGTGCATCGCCTCTCAACCCCATCAATCCTGCTCCTGCGCCTCACGAGCATCGTTGAATATCTCCTCGCGGATGATGCGGTCCGTGGCGGCGGCCAGATACTCGTCCAGCGCGTCTCGCAACTCGACATACTCCGGCCACAAAATCCTCTCGAGAAACGAGCGCCGTACGCGCACCATCAATGTGGTGTAGCGTTGACGGCGATAGCGGTAAGGCGTCAGGCCGTAGCGCCTGCACAAGGCACTGAGTAAGAGGCGCTGCCAACGGTCGGCTAGCGAGAACTGCATTTCGATCAGCGGTTCAGAAGCGTCGGCCGACGGGCCCTGAGACGGAACCGGTGACGGGTTCAAAGTGTCGAGCGACTGCTTCACGCGCCGCAAAGCGGCCGCCGCGGCTTCGCGCTCGCCAACGGTGATCGCCCCTTCAAACAACGCGGATATCTTGCGCAACCGCTCGCGCAACTGCTGCTCGGTCATCGCCATTGCGTCAGACGCCGAACTGCTTGAGGTGGTGGTCCAGGTGGCGGTGCGCCAGCGCGCCCCAATCTTTGGCCGAAAGCACCCCGAAGACGGCGTGGGGCTCGAGCTTTTGGGTCTCTCCGCGAGAAACAAGACTCTCGACCGTGGCCTTTAGTACCGCGCGACGCTCATCCAAGTCGCCGTCATCCTCGATGATGAACTCCGGGGCGGTGGGTGCGCCATTAGGCCAAGGCAGCACATAGATGAGTAGCTTAGGCATGGGCCAACGGCAAAGAAACGTGTGTTTGGGTTTTACCGCGAGCTCACCCGTCGCGCCCAGTATGGCCACCGTGCAATGCTTCATCACTTGGGCTTCACCATTTGGGAAACCGACATCTTGCCCCATTGCGAACGCTGGCCGGGCCGCAGTGCGTCGGCGCGGGACAAAATGGATTGGCGGTCGCCAGCGTTCCAGATCGACTTGGCCATAGAACTATATTGTATAGCCGTTATGTGACTATTCACCCACCTGGCTTGTCTCTCAAACAGAGAGTTCACCACGATGATCAGATTCTGGCTCTGACAGAAACCGGCTTCTGGCCGTCAAAATCGAATCCTCTGACAGTCGGGAGCCCGGCAACCAGCCGGGTCACCGATACCCACTCTGGAGAAACCACATGGCCGCCATCCCTAATCGAAATTCTGTAGTGGCTCCTGACCATGAACCCTATCCGGCATGGATGGAACAATACCGCTGGGCCCTCATGGTCGGGTCCTTCACCCTGGTGGCGATCGTCGCCATCTCGATTGCCGCCATGCGGTCTTTGCATGCCCCGCCCTCCGCCCAAGCTTATGAACGCCTCCGCGTCGACAGCCGCAACCGCCAATGGCTCATCCGCTGGGACGCCGATGCTACCGCCGAGCGCGCCACGCTGGTCGTCAGTCACGATGCCCAAACCCAAACTATCGACCTCACGCCCAATCTCTACGCCGGAGCTTCCCTTTTTCTGCCCCAACAATCCCCGGACCTCGACGTAGTGTTGCGCACGGAACGGGGAGGCAAAGCCATCTCCGAAATCCGTACCCGCGTCGTCGCCCTCGATCCATCCGGCAATCCCCCGAGCGCCCCTCCATTCCGCAAAAAGCGCCGCAGAAACTAGCCGCCGACTCCACATTGGCTTATGCTAGAGTCCAATGCTATCCCTACGATTCCGCCTCAGTGTCATGATGCTCCTGGAGTACATGGTCTGGGGTGCCTGGTATCCCGACTTCTCCTCTTACATGGGCAAGGCGCTTGGCTTCACCGACGGCCAAGTGGGCGGCATCTATGCCCTGCTGCCGATCGGCTGCATGGTGGCCCCCTTCTTCGCCGGGCAAATCGCCGACCGTTACTTCCCTACCGACCGCCTGCTGGCCGTGCTCCATCTACTGGGAGCCATCCCGCTCTACATCATGGCGAGCGCCACCAATTACGACGGCGTCTGGCTTTGGATGCTGCTCTGGGCTTTGCTCTTCGGCCCAACGCTCGCCCTCACCAACTCCATCTGCTTCCACCACATGCCCCAAGCGGAAAAGGAATTCGGCTTGGTGCGCGTTTGGGGCACTATCGGCTGGATCATCGTGGGACTGCTGCTGGGCGTCGTTTTGCGCGAGTGGATACCCGGCCTTCTGAAGCCACTGGGTGGCTATGACGGAATGTGGGTCGCCTGCGGACTCTCCGTGATTCTGGGTTTGTTTTGTTTCACGCTGCCGCACACGCCGCCGGCGTCAAAAAACACGAGCCCCTTCGCTTTTTTGGACGCCCTCAAATTGCTGAAGGATCCGGAGTTCGCCATCTTCCTCGCCATCGCCTTCGTAGTGGCCACTGAGTTGATGTTCTACTTCATCCTCACCGGGCCATTCCTTTACAAGGTCGGCATCGCGCCCGGCTCGGCACCGGCTTGGATGGCGATCGCGCAAGCCGCGGAAATCGGCACGATGATCTTTTTGCCCAAGATGCTGGAGCGTTGGGGCATCCGCGGCACCATGATGGTGGGCATTCTGGCTTGGCCATTGCGCTACGCCATCTTCGCGATGGGCGGACCCCTGTGGCTCGTCATCGCCTCGCTCACCCTGCACGGCCTCTGCTACGTCTGCTTCTTCACCGCGAGCTACATTTACGTGGACAAGGTCGCGCCGCCCGACATCCGCGCCTCAGCGCAAGGCCTCATCGCTTTCGTCTTGCTGGGCGCCGGCCTAGTGGTGGGTAGCTGGTTCGCCGGAGCAGTCAGCGACACCTTCTCCATCACCGCCGCCAACGGCCTGCGCACGGTGGACTACTCCAAGGTCTTCCTGGTGCCGCTCGCCCTCACGGTCGTCTCCGCAGCCCTCTTCGTAGTCTTCTTCCGCCCCAAGAAGACTGTCTAACCATCAGCAAGAGCGCAACTGGCGGGACGGTCCACGAGGGTGATAGCGTAATGGATATGCCCGCACCCAGTTCAACCAGCGCGTTCGTCTCGGTTGCCGACTACTTGGCTACCGTCTATGAACCCGACTGCGACTACCTTGAGGGGCAGTTGGAGGAACGGAATTTGGGGGAGCGGACGCATGCCAAGTTACAAGCGAGACTGACGGCCTTTCTGCTCACTCGTTATGAGCCTGCGGGCTTTGAAGTATTCACCGAGCTCCGCGTCCAAGTCAGTGCCTCTCGCTACCGCGTGCCTGATATCTGCGTAACATCGGGTGACCCCGGCGAGGAAATTCTCACCCGGGCGCCCTTCCTGTGTATCGAGATCCTATCGCCGGAAGATCGAATGAGCCGGATGGAATCCCGCATCAGTGACTACCTGCAAATGGGCGTCGCGTTTGTGTGGGTTCTCGATCCGCAAACCCGCCAAGCCTATATCGCCACCGCCGCCAAGGGCCTGCGAGAAGTAACCGATGGGATCCTACGGACCGAGAATCCCGTCCTCGAAGCACCGCTTGTGTCCTTATTTGCTTGATCGGCACCTGCTGGCGATGAGCGTATCGGAAAAATGTTGCTTTACGTTTCATTTCGGTCCCCGACAAAGTGACCGACAGTGCGCTGGGATAAACCGGCATACGGTAGGGGATGAAAGAGCCCTACAGGAAAGGAATAGCGAAACCATTCTGGCCTCGAGTTTTGCGGTC
>JAYVRS010000403.1:0-1962 GCA_043776185.1 Bryobacteraceae bacterium
CCCGGTGTGATCTACTGGCAATCATGCGCTTTTCCATTTTTGTAACTATGTTGGCGGTTGCTCTGGGGCCACTTCACGCTCAGGTGGAATTCAAGACCAGCAGTGACCGGATCGACGTTGTGGTGGATGGCAAGCCTTTCACCACACTGTTTTATGGGGCCGAGACGACCAAACCGTATCTGCATCCATTGAGGACCGCTACCGGCAAGATAGTTACGCGCGGCTATCCGATGGAAGCCATTGACGGCGAATCAAAAGATCACCCCCATCATCGTGGCTTGTGGTTCACACATGGCGAAGTCAACGGCATTGACTTTTGGGCGAACGAAAAATCGCAACGTCCTGTGCCAGGCGCGGCCAAGAAGAAAGGCTCGGAGCCTCAGGAAAAGGGGTTGGTTGTGGTGCGTAAAGTTTCTGAGGTGAAGGGGGGCAAGAAGTCGGGGTCTCTGCGGATGCTTTTTGAATGGCAGGATTTGACGGGCAAAACGCTGCTTAAGGAAAATCGCGTGATGACGTTCTACCCCGGAGCAAGCGACCGCGTAATGGATTTTGACATCACGCTAACGGCGGCGGATAAGGTGACGTTCAACGATACGAAGGAAGGTACATTTGCCATTCGCCTGGCCACCGAACTTGAAGAGAAGCATTCAGGGAAGATGCGAAGCGCCTCGGGGGCCATTGGTGAGAAGAACGTTTGGGGTAAGAGGTCGCCGTGGGTGGATTACGCGGGGACGTTAGGCGGAGAAGCAGTGGGGATTGCAATTCTGGATCATCCAACCAATCCTCGCCACCCGACGTATTGGCATTCCCGGAGTTACGGTCTCTTTGCGGCGAACATTTTCGGTGTGCATGATTTCGAGAACGATAAGTCGAAGAACGGGGCGCTGGAGCTGGCGCAAGGGCAGACGCTCCGGTTTCGCTATCGCGTGATTATCCATCCGGGCGATTCGGACGTGGCGGGGATTGCGGAAAAGTTCAAGAAGTACTCCGCGATGAAATAGCATCGAAAGGAATAGTCGAATCGTATAAAATCAACTCATCGGTGTAATTTAGCCGCTTCTGGGGAGACAATAGCATGATTCGCACAGCCATCCTTTTCTTGTTGCTGGCAGGAGCACTAACCGCGCAGCGCGCTTCCATCAGTGGTGAGGTTGGAGACTCCGCCGGGGCGGCCGTCACTGGCGCGAAGGTGACCGCGACCAATACCGAAACCAACATCACCTCGTCGGCAACCACCAACTCTTCCGGCATTTTCGTTATTCAGAATCTGGAAATTGGCTCCTACTCGTTCTTTGTGGAGCATCCTGGCTTCCGCCGCTACCAGCAAACGGGCATCGTTCTACAGACTGCGGAAACGCTGGGAATGACGGTTAAGTTGGAACTCGGTTCGGTTTCGGAAACTGTTAACGTAAGCGCCAGCGCCGTCGCCCTCGAAGATAAAACGTCGGTAATAACTCAGACCATCGAAGCGGCCGAAGTTGCCGATCTCCCACTGGGCGACCGTCGCACGATGAATTTGGTGAACTTGGTGGCCGGCGCCGTGATGGTCAATTACGACACGGGCGGCAAGCCCAATTTCAGTTTGGCCGGCGGCCGAACGCAATCTCAAATGGTGTGGATCGACGGTGGTTCCGCGCAAAATATGCGTCTGGGTGTTGGTCAGCTTGATACCGACCCACCGGCTGAAACCATTCAGGAAGTGAAGATACTCTCCAATAGTTACTCGGCGGAATTCGGAGCCTCAAACGGTGGGGTAATCATTCAAACTACTAAGTCCGGGACGAACTCCTTTCACGGCAGCGCCTATGAGTTTCTACGTAATGATGCTTTCGACGCACCGGGCTTTTTCGCGCCAGTCCTTAACGGAGTGAAGACTAGTCCCAAGCTGCGCTACAACGTGTTCGGCGCAACGGTGGGAGGCCCCATCAAGCGCAACCGCACATTCTTTTTCTTTGGCTACGA
>JAYVRS010000404.1:0-1961 GCA_043776185.1 Bryobacteraceae bacterium
AGAAGCGCCAGACCGTTCTTGATGCCGCTTACCTAGCCCACCCGGACCGCTTTGTCCGCAAACCCCCTTCTCCCTTGCCCCTGCCCCAGGAGGTCTGGATCAATAAACCACTCACTTCACACGATTAACTCACTAAATTCTTCTTTGGAGTGTCTCAAAGTCGTTGACACGCGCCGCTAGTGGCGAGGGCTCTGCCCTCGCGCTCCCGGCATTTAACGCTTTTGCGCCAACAGGATCAGCGAGGCGGCCCGGGCCGCCCCGCCTGTCGGCCCCTGAGCCGGCGCTCGAGTCGCTTCCCAGCGTTGCTCTATGCTCCGCTCAGGTAATTGCAATCTTACACCCCACCGCTGGAACCGGTGACGGATTTACACTCAAAACTTGACACAGGCCGGGTTTCCGCCCGCGAGAAACTCACATCCCCCGTCCTTGAGGTTAGCGGTGCTCAATAAACCACCGAACTCCCTGATCTTCGGCAGGTTGCGACGGTCGGTGAAGTGATAGAGATGAGGGATACGGAGCAGCGGATCTGAGTCGCTCGACATGACCGCTCATTTTATCGGCTTTCAAGGCCATGTTGCTGCCTCGCTTTCGAAATATCGCTATCGTGTGTTAGTCGGCATCCCTCCGACTGACGGTCGTCAAGCTCGTTTTACCCGTATGCATCAATGCCGCCCGTTTCCTGATCTCACGCCCGAGCACATCCGCGTCATCCGTTACGCCCTGACACGAGGGCTCGACATCCCCATCGGCAATTCGTACATCGCCACGTCCGACGAATTCGCGCTCCTAGAAGAGATGGTGCGGATGGGTCTGATGGAGTTCCAGCGCGCGGTCCTGCGGTGCCGCGTTTATGGCGCAACCGGTCGAGCTGCCTGTCGAGTGGGGCTTTACGCAAGCGCGTCCAGATTCGAGGCGCCGTGTGCCGCTGCTTCCGCGGCGCCTCCCGGTCGGACTCCAGCATCCCCTCGATCACCGCCTTCACTGGCCCCAGTTTGGGCTGTTCCCGAATCGCCTTTTTCCGCTCCGGCGGACTCGCACTGCCGATTGCCTGCCGCACCATCCGCCGATGCAACCCATTCTTCTTCGCCAGTCCCTGAATCGTCTCTTCGGCCGCATACCCGCGCCGCAGCTCTTCAAATAGTTCCACTTTTCGTCTCCTGTCCATTCCCAAATCTTCTCATCCGGGGCTGTCCAGGTGGGCCAAATCAGGCGATCAAAGTGGCCCAGATGAGATGAGCGAACTCACGCCGAAACCGGACATGGACCTTGCGTGGGACGTGGTGTCCCAGGGGGCGGGTCTCAGAAAGGCCCGCGACTGGTCATCTTTTGACAGTTGGCTCCGCGAAGAGGGTATCTATGAATCGGTGACCGTGATGGGGCTCAGGAGGGCCCTGATGCGCGAAGTGAGTGTGCGGCTTTCCGGTATGAGCATCCTGCGATCCCTCGATGCGCTGCCCGCATGTTCCAACCTAGTAGAAGCGCTGGGGAACCACCGCATCCACCGCTGCTGTACGCATTCCGACTTCCCATTCCGTGGGCGCAACCGGAGTAGTCAACGAGCAGTGGCAGACGCTTTCTCGCTCTTTTTCCCTCTGGTCAAATGGCAGCGCTTGGGTAAAAGCCCTGAAGAATGGGAGTATGACCCCACTTTGCGAGGGATTACGCATGTATCGGGTAAGGCACCAAAGTGCCAAACCAAAGGATGTATTCCATGCAACTAAAATCGCTTCTCGCAACCCTACTACTCGCCACGGCCCACCTGGCAGCGTCGACCTTCAACATCAACACCGGCCAGTCTACGGTGGACCCGGTCTGGGCCATCAGCGCCGGCGGTAGTGGCCAAGCGTTGGTGATCACCAGCCCCATCATTCCGCCGTGGGTGAGTCCACCCGCCGGAAGCGCCTGGGTCTCCACCACGACGGCCAACTCGCTCCCCTCGGGGGCCACCTACAGCCTTACTA
>JAYVRS010000405.1:0-6302 GCA_043776185.1 Bryobacteraceae bacterium
GCCTTCTGCACATGAAAAATAGCGCGTTGGCCGGCCCGCCGCCCTTTCGGCATCTCCGATCGCGGAAACCCTCCCCCGAACACAATGCTGGCGGCCTCCGGCGCAATCGCCACGTGCTGACAAAAATACCGGCGCGCCATCTCCAACACCGCCGTCTTGCCGCCGCCGGGCCCGCCCGTCAGCACCACCAGCTTCGTCGCGTGACGCGTCTTCTTGCAGTTACAGGCATGCGAGCCCGCGGGGAGGTCGTTAATCATTTCTCAAGGCCACAAGAAAGATGTAGCATGTTCCCTATGACCAATCGCCGCCACCTTTTACTCGCTTCGCTGGCCGCCGCCGCCCAAGCGCAAACCAGCGCTTGGCAGAACCCCTTCGCCAAAACTCTGCGCGACAGCTTCCGCCTCCATTGGATCGACACCAAGGAATACACGCTCTCCATGCTCGACGCCATGCCCGCTGACGGCTTCGACTTCAAAGCCCACCCCACGCAGCGCACCTTTGGCGACCAACTCGGTCACCTAGCCTGGGTCAACGTCGTTTACTTCCGGTCCTTCGCCCTCACTGGCGTCGAAGACAAGCTCCCAAAATCGTATGCGGATGTCCGCAAAGAGGTCACGCTCGACAATAAGGACTCCGTCCGTAAGTTCGTCGCCACCGCCTTCGACTACACGATCAGCGTACTGGACCGCCTCACCGAAAAAGATCTGGCGCGGGTCGACATCAAACCCTTCCCCAACAACCCTCCGCATTCCGCCATCGACATGCTCTTCCGCGCCTATATGCACACCGCCCACCACCGCGGCCAGATTGTCACTTACCTACGCGTGAAGGGCCTGGTGCCACCCGCCTGGAAGTTCGAGCCTCACGGCTGATCGAGCTTTAGGATCTGGCTAGTCGGCCCGGAGCTGTACCAGGGCGAAGCGATCAAGGCCGTGATGGCCGTTTGCCAAAATCGTCTCACCCTCCTCCCACTAACTTCCGCACTTCCGGCAACAGCTCCTCATAACTCATCCGCCCGGGATGATACAGCCGTACCAAGCCGGCCGTGTCCACTAACACTAAGGTCGGCGACGTGCTTGAACCATATTGCTTGAACGTCTCTTCGCTCACCGGAGTAGGCGCATCGACTAAGTCCGCGTAGAACTGCCGCCGCACCTGGTCGATATACTTCAGCTCCGCCGCCGGCGTGGTGTCCGCGCCACCCGCCGCATAGCCGTAGCGCTGGGTCGGCATGATCACCGTTAGTCCCTTCGCTTGAAACTCTCGTCGCAGCTGCGCCAGCACCGGACCCTGGGCTTTGCAATCCACACACCAATGTGCCCAAAAGAAAATCACCAGAGGTTTACCCTTGTAACCCGCCAGCAACTTCGGTTTGCTACCGAGATACTCTCGAATCTCGAGCGGCGGCGCCGGTTGACCCGATAGCGTCAGTAAGTTCAAATTCTTCTGGATGCGCGCCCGCATCGACGTCGCCTTCCAGGTCTTTACTTCCCCGTTCAGAAACGCCACTGCCTCTGAACGCTGCCCCTTGGCTGCCAACGCCTGCCCATTCACTTCGATCGATGCCCCCAAACCCGTCGGCAAATGAACCTCCACGTCCAGGGCCCGCGACTTCAGCAAGCCCATCGCGAACTCCCGCGTCCGGGCCGCATAAGTCAAAGCCGCGTCATACTTCTTTGCGGCCAGCGCCGCACGACCAAGCCAGGAGAACGCCTCGACATACTCGCCGTTCAGGCTATGCGCCGTGCGATAAGCCGCCGCCGCTTTCTCCGCGCCGGCGAAATCCCCAGCCTGCGCCAGCGCCTTTACCTCAGCCACCACCTGCGCCTGCAAAGACATCGCCACCAGTAATAGTAAGTATTTCATGTTAGTAAGTACCCTCCATCCACCACAATCGTCTGTCCCGTTAAATACGAAGATTGTCCGCTGGCCAGCATTAAGGCCACCTCGGCAATCTCGCTCGGCTGCCCGAGATGACGCAGCGGCTGGCTCCCCAAGAATCCCTCGCGACGGGACTCATCCTTCCAGTAATACTCGCTCAACTGCGTCTGGATTAAACCGGGCGCAATCGCATTCACCCTCACACCCGACGGACCCAACTCCAGCGCGTAAGACTGCGTCATCATAATCAACGCCGCCTTAGTCATGGAATAAAGCAAGCTACTCGGCTGCGGCCGCAACCCGGCCACCGACGCAATATTAATAATCGCGCCACTCCCCTGCTTCACCATCACCGGCGCGATCGCTTGCGTCAAACGCCACGCGCTCTTCACGTTGGTCTCCACCATCTTGTCGAACTGGGTCTCGCCAAAGTCCAGACACGGTCCTTGCGCAATATTTGTGGCCGCATTGTTCACTAAGATATCCAGCCGTCCGTTGTGACTTTGCGCGCGCGACACTAACTCGGCTAAATCCGCCGCTTTACCCACGTGCGCCACTACGCCCAAAGCCTTCCCCGGATAGCCCAGCGCATTCAGTCGCGCGGCCGTCGCCTCAATGGTCTCCGGCTTGCGCCCGCAGATGAAGACGTCCGCCCCTTCGCGCATCAGCACGGCGGCGATGGCCTCGCCAATGCCGCGGCTGGCCCCGGTAACAATAGCCGTCTGTCCCGTTAGGTCTAACGAACCCCGACCGTTAGTGAGGGGATGACGTGTCACGCTCATGCGATTGCCCCCAACACCGAACGCGTATATGCCGCACTGACGGCTAAGTCAGATTGTTGCGCCGCCGCCACCTGCTCCTTCGCCGGATTCACATAAGGCGTCAAAGGCTTCGCCCGGTCGGCGTAACTGATAAAACGCGAATACTCCCAAGCCGGCATTCGCTGGTAAGCCTCCCAAAACTGCGGCTCCTGCACCTTGAAGATCCGGGGGCCAAAACAGATAATCTCCATCGACAACGCCTTGCCTGGGCAAAGCTGCACGTATTTCCTCACCCACTCGCCAATCTTAATATTGCCTTCGCCCATGCGCATCCACTGCACAAAGAGCCCCTCTTCCGTGCGCCACAAGTAACTGTCGCGCACGTGGCTGGTGAGCACATAGGGAGCCAGCGTCTCGAGCGTCAGATGCGGATCTTCCAAAGCCCATACCGGATTGCCCGAATCGAGACAAGCCCCCACCGTATCCTTGCCCGCCGCCTCAATCAGCATCTTCAACTCGCGCGCCTGCAAGTCCCCCGCGTGGTTCTCCACCGCGATCTTTAAGCCCGCATCCTGTGCCCGGCTCCGCACCGCTCGCAAAGTCTTCACGCAATTTTCGATGTGCTGGTCGAGCGGCACCACGCCGCGCCGGTCGTCCATGGACCCCAAGACGCAGCGCACCAGCTTCGAGCCTGCCACCCGCGCGCCCTCAATCACGCGCGACAATTGCTCCACCGCCGTCCCCTGCGCCGGATCGAATCGCTTGGACGTTTCGCAAATCGACAGCATGCCGATCTCGAGCGCAATGCCCAGCTTCTCCGCGTGCACTCGCACTTTCTTCAAGTGCGCCGCTTCCAACCCGCCCAGGAAACGCAGCTCTGAGAAATGCACCACCTCGGCACCCAACTTGGCGCAATGGTCCAGGTACTCGAACGCGGTGTAGTTCGAGTTGCGAATGCTGAAGAGGTCAACGCCGAATTTGATGTTAGGTTTCATAGAGGAAATACAGGCAGTGGCGAAAGCAGTACTCGAAGCGACGAACGCACGACGATTCATGCCTCAGATTGTCTCAGTTTTGCGTCGCGCTAGTCTGGAAGCAATGCTCGACAAACTCGAACTGATTCCGCTCGCCTCCCGCACGCCCCTCGCCTGGGGCCCGCAAGCGCTCGCCGACCCCATCGCGCTACTGATCGATCACGCCTTCCTCGAAATGAAGGCCGCCCAAAACGCCATGGAGCTGATGACGCGCTGGCCCCACGATTGGACGCCCGGCTGGGTGGAGACCATGACCAGCGTCGCCCGGGACGAAACCGCGCACCTGGCCCAAGTCTCTCGCCTGCTGATCCGCCGCGGCGGCCGCCTGGAACGTGGCCATAAGAGCACCTACGCCGCCGCGCTGCGAAAATTAGTTCGCAGCGGCAAATCCACCGAAACACTGGACCGGCTTTGTGTATCAGCCCTAATCGAAGCCCGCTCCTGCGAACGATTCGCCATCCTGGCCGCCACTACCACCGACGAAGAGCTCGCCAAGTTCTACCAAGCCCTCTTCTCCTCCGAGATGGGCCACTACAAGGTCTTCCTGAAGCTCGCCCACAAGATGGCCCCCAAACCTCAGGTGGAGCTCCGCTGGCAAGAGCTGCGGGTCGCCGAGGCGGAGATCATCGCCGCCGAGCCCCCCGGCTGCCGCATTCACTCCGGACTACTGCCCAGTTGAGGAAAAAGTTGACTTGTCCTCCATCCAGACCGTAAGCTATCGTTTCGCGTACGAATATTAAACATGGAAGCCCGCGCGCAAACTTGGCAGCTCGCCTCGACTCTCGACAGCGTCGATTGGGCGGAGACTCATGTCACCGCCATGGCGAAAGACGCCGGCTTCAACGAAGACGCTTGCTATGACATTGGCCTCGCCGTGCGCGAAGCCATGGTGAATGCCGTCGTCCACGGCAATCACTATAGCGCCGATAAAAAGGTAAACCTGAACCTCGATCTGGGTGAGACGGCGCTCAACATCATCATTGAGGATCAGGGCACCGGGCTCGACTTGGCCAGCTTGCCGGATCCGTTGGCCGAAGAGAATTTGTTGCGGCCCTCCGGCCGCGGCTTGATGTTGGTGGGAGCCTTTATGGACGAGTTCACCGTGGAACTGCGCGCCGAAGGCGGCACCCGTTTACGGCTGGTAAAGAAAAGGCCCGCCGCCTAGACCACCGGTCGTATTAGAATATGTGAGTTGACTGAAGGAGGAAGTATCGAATGAGTGTGAAACTGACCAACCGCCAAGTGGGCGATGTAACCGTGATGGATGCTGAAGGGCGCATCACCCTGGGCGACGGCGCCAGCACGTTCCGCGACATGGTGCGTGACCTGGTGGGCAAGGGCAACAAGAAGTTGCTGGTGAACCTGGGCGAGGTCTCCTACATCGACAGCTCGGGCATCGGCGAACTGGTCTCCGGCTTCACCACCGTGCAAAACGCCGGCGGCGCCATGAAGTTGCTGAACCTGAACAAGCGCGTTAAGGATCTCTTGCAGATCACCAAGCTCTACACGGTGTTCGAAGTCCACGACGACGAAGCCGCAGGCGTCCGCAGCTTTTCCTAAGTCCTAAGTTTCGGTGGGGCGGGCCCGCTAGCCAAGCAAGGGGGCCCGTCCGCATCCTACAAAGTAGTCGGCACGATATCCAACTCCGGAATCGTCACATGCGCCGGCAGTTTTGCCACGTCCAGAATAATCTCCGCCACATCCTCCGCCTTTAGCGCCTTCGCCAACTGCTCCGGCGACGGCTTCACCGGCCGCTTCTCCATCAGTTCCGTATCGATCAAGCCCGGGCACACCACGCAGGTGCGAATCTCGTTCTCTTTCTCCTCCACGCGAATGGCATGTGTAAAGCCCACCAGTCCCCGCTTGGCCGCCTGATAGGAAGCGCCAGAGACATCCGGGTACTTGCCCGACACCGACGACACGTAAATCAAATGACCCTTACGCGCCTCGCGCATGGCGGGCAACAGGGCCTGCGTCACGTAGTAGGCGGCCGACAGGTTCACGCCGATCATGTGGTTCCAGATGTCGATGTTCAAGCGCTTCAGGTTCCGGTCCGGCGTATTCGTGCCGGTGGAGTGCACCAGCACATCCACTCCGCCTAAGAAGCTCTTCGCGGCGGCGACCATGGCCTCCACTTCGGGCACCACGCTCGCATCGGCGGCGAACGTGCCGATGGCGAAGCCTTCGCCGGCCAGCTCCTTTTGTAACTCTTCGAGCCGATCCGGACGGCGCGCCGTCACAAACACCTTCGCCCCGGCTCGGGCAAATAAGACGGCCGCCGCACGGCCCACGCCGCTGGACGCACCCACAATCAGAACTCGCTCACCAACTAAAGAAACAGGCATCCGCCTAATATATCGTTAGTGGGCCACCGGCCACGGCAGCACGCCGGCGCGCTTGGCCCAAGCCGCATATTTGGCTTGAAGTTCGGCGGTCTTCGCGGGCTGCTGAAGTGCCAGGTCAATCAGCTCAGAACGGTCCGCCTCAAGGTCGTAGAGTGCCCAGGGGAATTGGTGCCGCGACACCAGCTTCCACCTGCCTTGCCGCACCGCCCGATTGCCCTCATGCTCCCAGAAGATCTCCTCATGCCCGGCCCGTTTGCCCTTTTCCCACACCGGCCGTATGC
>JAYVRS010000406.1:0-1959 GCA_043776185.1 Bryobacteraceae bacterium
GAGCCATCGTTGGGTGATTTCGGTAGTCTGCTTACTCGTCATGGCCTCGTCGGTGCCGCTGATGCAGATGGTCGGCAAGGACTTTCTTCCGGTGGACGACCAGGGCGAATTCGAAGTCATCGTGCGTCTACCCCCCGGCTCATCGCTGGCCGGCACCGACGCGACGTTGAGTAAGCTGGAGGACGAGGTTCGTAAGTTGCCCGGCTTCAAGAGCGTACTCACGACAATCGGTGCCGACCAACTGCGCAAAGTAGACCGGGGCTTTATTCTGGTCGGATTAGTAAGTGACAAAGAGCGCACCATCACGCAGGACGCCATCATGAGCATTGCCCGTGAAAAGTTCAGCCACTACAAAGATCTAATTATCAGTGTCCAGCGTCCGGCTTTGATTCAAGGAGGCGGGCCGAATAAGAACTTGATGTTTACGCTTCAAGGGCCAGACTTGGCCCAGTTGGATAAATATGCCACCGTGCTGCGCGCCAAGTTGGGCGCTCTCGAAGGCGTGGAGGATGTGGAGAGCTCCTATGAAGGGGGCAAGCCCGAGTTACGCGTCAACATCAACCGCGATAAGGCTGCTGACCTCAATGTGAGCGTTTCCTCCATTGCGACGGCTCTACGCACCTTAGTGGGGGGCGATCGACAGGTGACCACTTATCGCGAGGGCGACGACCGCATTGACGTGCAGTTGCGCGTAGATAAGGAATTCCGTGACTCGGCCGGCGCGCTGGAGCGTCTTTACGTGCCTTCCAGTAGTTTGGGTAACGTGCCGGTCTCCAATGTCGCTAGCTTCGGTGAGTCCGTAGGCCCCACGCAGATCGAAAGATATAATCGTCAGCGCCAGATTATGCTGTCGGCGAATATTGTGGCGCCCCAGTCGCTTTCGACCGTGCTCGATGTATTGAAGACCGAAGAAGCCAGCCTCAGCATGGCCCCGGGCTATTCCACGGCTTTGGCCGGGGCCAGCCGCGAGTTTGGCAAAGCCGCGTCAAACTTTATCGTGGCCTTTTTGCTTTCCATTATCTTCATGTATATGGTCCTCGCGTCTCAGTTTGAGAGCTTCGTAGATCCGATTACAATCTTACTCAGCCTGCCGCTCTCGGTGCCCTTTGCGATCATCTCTTTACTCGTGTTCAAGGAAAACTATCAGATCATTTACTCGTCAGTGGGTATCTTAGTACTATTTGGTATCGTGAAAAAGAATTCGATTCTGCAGATCGATCACATCAAGAATTTACGCCGGGCGGGTATGCCTCGGCCGGAGGCGATTATTCAGGGCTGCTTGGACCGTTTACGTCCGATTCTGATGACGACGGCGGCGCTGGTGGCCGGTATGATTCCGCTGGCGTTGGGCGGTGGGGCCGGGTCTGGATCGCGCCGCTCGGTGGCGATCATTGTCATTGGCGGCCAGTCGCTCTGTCTGTTACTGACGCTGCTGGTGACGCCGGTGGCTTACTCGCTATTCGACGATCTGGCGCACGGTGGATTGTGGAACCGGCTGATTGGGCGCTTCCGTTTGCGGACGGCGACGGCGAGCCTGTTGGTATTACTAACACTGATCGGAACCACCGTTCAGGCGGCGGATCCCGACGTGACCTCGGTTCGGGTGGGTGTCGGCGCTACGCAACGCCAGCTTACCCTCCAAGCGGCGATTGAAATGGCTTTGGCCAACAACCTCGAGATCGAGATCGATCGCGTCAACACGCAACTCAACCGAGCTTCGCTGCAAGGCGCCCAAGGTGTCTACGACCCGTTCTTTCGTTATGCGCCCGGCTTTGAGAGCCGCAGCACGCCAACGCCCAGCGTGTTGGTGTCGGCGGATGGAAAGCTGGTGGAGCGGTCATTTACGAATAACTTATCGCTGGGCCAGAAGTTGAACTTCCAGGGCGCTTCCGCGCGCGTGGATTTCAATAACAATCGATTGACGACGAATAACCCGTTCACCGGGCTCTCGCCCTATGT
>JAYVRS010000407.1:0-1957 GCA_043776185.1 Bryobacteraceae bacterium
AAACTACGGCCCGGTCTCAAAAAGACCGGGCCGTATCAGCACACTTCGGAGGTAATAAATCAAGAAACCGGTCGATCGATCCGCGGACGCATTCGCGACGGCCACCTCCCCCGAGATTATCCGCCTCTTCATACGCCCGCAGGCGATCTAGATTGTGTTGTACCAATTCCCTGCCCTCCTGGGAAGGGGTAAGTACCTGGAGTGGGGTGGTTTTTAACAACTTTTTTCCCTATTATTTTCAGTAGTTTACAAATGAGACCTTTGTGTGAAACCTGTGGAAAAACCATCGGCTGCCCAAAATGGTCTCAAAGGAGTTCGCCAAGTGACACGACAAGCCGCCCGGGGCATCAACCTACCTACCGGACAAGCGGTCATCGCGGGGTTCGATACCCTGCTCCAGACCGTCGAACCGGATCCTAACCCGACCGGCCGGCAGTATCTAGCCCCCGGCTTCATCGACCTGCAGGTGAACGGCTTCGCCGGCGTCGACTACAACTCGCCGCTAACGCCCCATGACGAAATCGCCCGCTCCCTACTGGCCATCTTCGCCACCGGCGTCACCCGCTTCTATCCCACCGTCATCACCGGCTCAGCCCCGGACATGACCGGCGCGCTCAAGAATCTGGCCCAGGCCCGCGCCAAAGTCCTCTACGGCGAGGCGATGGAGGGCTTCCACGTCGAAGGACCCTTTATCTCCGCAGAAGACGGTCCCCGCGGTGCCCACCCTCGCCATTGCGTCCGCGCGCCTTCGCTCGACGAATACCGACGATTTCAAGACGCCGCCCAAGGCCACGTGCGCCTCATGACGGTCGCTCCCGAATGGCCCGGCATCACCTCGCTCATCGAGACCATGGTGCAGGAAGGGGTGGTGGTCAGCATCGGCCACACCGCCGCGAACAGTGATCAGATTGACGAGGCCGTCCGCGCCGGCGCCACCATGTCCACCCATCTGGGCAACGGCGCGCACTCTGAACTGCACCGCCACCCCAACTACCTGTGGGACCAGATGGCGAACGATCACCTGACCGCCAGCTTTATCACCGATGGCATCCACATCGGGCAGAACTTCTTCCGAGTGGCGTTGCGCGCCAAAGGCATCGGGCGCTCCGTGCTAGTGACCGATGCGGTGATGCCCACCGGCTGCCAGCCCGGCGAATATATGCTGGGCGAAGTCGCCGTCACGCTGCATCCAGGCGATCGGGTCACCCTGCGCGGCGGCACGCGACTGGCCGGCGCCGCCCTCAAAATGCACCACGGCATCGCGCATGCCATGCGGCTGGGGGGCATCTCGCTCTCGGACGCCGTCACCATGGCCACCGTCAACGCCGCCCGCGTGGGCGGCATTCCCGGACGCGGCTTCGGCCTGGTTGCCGGTGAGCGAGCCGACGTCGTCGAATTCGACTTTGCCCAGGATCAGCTGACCATCCGCCGTGTCTGGATGAGCGGGGAGCCCGTGTATGTCGCCTGATCGCCTCTTGCTCTGGACCGTCCGAGTTCACTTGGCCATCTTGCCCCTGCTGATTCTGCTATCGCTCCTCGACCCGCGCGAGTTGATGGGCGCCAACCTATGGTGGAAGCCCATCAAATTCTTCGTCAGCGTCGCCATTTACCTGGCCACCGTGCGCTACCTGCTTCAATGGACTTCGGGGCGCGCCCTGGGCTGGATCGGCTATGGCATCGCGCTCACCATGATCGGCGAAAACCTGGCCGTCGTCGGGCAAGCCGCGCGCGGAGTCCGGTCCCACTTCAACATCAGCTCACCCGTCGATGGACTGATCTTTGGCGCCATGGGCATCCTCATCCTCGTCAATACCATGCTGCTAACCTGGCTTCTCGTTTGGCACTGCCTCAATCGCATCCCCACCGGGAAAGGCCTCCGCTGGGGAATACGTTGGGGACTCGCCGTTACCCTCTTCGCCAGCTTCATCGGCGGCCTCATCATCGCCAACCAAGGCCC
>JAYVRS010000408.1:0-1952 GCA_043776185.1 Bryobacteraceae bacterium
GGCGCGGTGGTGGAAAATCCCGCGTTTCGGGCGCTGCGCGAGGGGCGGGTGGTGGGGATAGCCAACCACACCAAGTTGACCGCCAAGGACGGCAAAGCCGTACCGGTTGAGGATAGCGCGGCGCCGATTCGTGACGAGCACGGCGAAGTGACGGGGGCCGTGCTGGTGTTTCGCGATGCGACGGAGCGCCAGCAAGCCGAGCGGGCGATGGAGCACAGCGTGACGCAGTTCCGCGTGATGGCGGACCACGCGCCGGTGCTGGTGTGGATTGCGGGCCCGGACCGGCGCGCAACATGGTTCAACCAGCCTTGGCTTGAGTTTGCCGGTCGCAGCCTGGAAGACGAGTTGACGCACGATCCGGCCGATAGCGAGCACCCGGAAGACCATGAGCGCTTCGCCCGCGTTTATTCTGAAGCTTTCGCGGAACGCAAGCCGTTCACCATCGAGTATCGCCTGCGGCGGCGGGATGGGGAATATCGGTGGATGCTGAGCAAGGGCGCACCGCTCTACGACGTGCGCCACGAGTTTTCCGGTTTTATCGGATCCTGCACGGATATCACCGATCAGAAAGCGGTAGAAGGAGAACTGCTGCGGGCGAACGACGACCTGAGCCAATTCGCATACGCGGCCAGCCACGACTTACAGGAGCCCCTGCGCATGATCGCCAGTTACTCGCAACTGCTGGTGAGCGGCTATCGGGAAGGGCCGAACGAAGAGGCCGACATGTGCGTCGGCTTCATCACCGAAGGCACTCGGCGGATGAGCGAACTGCTGACGGATCTTTTGGCCTACACCGGAGTCGGCGGGTATGAGGCACAAGCGGAAGAGTTGGTGGATCTAAATGCGACGTTCGCCAATGCCACGGCCAATTTGCAGACCGCGATTGAGGAGAGCGGTGCCGTGGTAACTAGCGAAACGTTGCCGAGGGTGAACGGCCACGCGGCGCACTTCGCTCAGTTGATGCAGAACCTGATTGGCAACGCCATCAAGTACCGGGCGCAAGAACCGTTGATGGTGCGGTTATCGGCGCAGCGGCAGGGCGCCGAATGGCAGGTGACAGTGGCAGACAACGGGATCGGGATCGAACCGCAGTATCAGGAGAAGATCTTTGGCGTATTCAAGCGGCTGCATGGCAAAGAGATTTCCGGCACCGGCATTGGACTGGCCATCTGCCAGCGAGTGGTGGAACGCTACGGCGGACGGATCTGGGTGGAATCGAAATTGGGGCAAGGCTCGAAGTTTCATTTCACGTTACCCGTCGAAAAGGAGAGAGCGTAGGTGGGACCTTTTCACATCCTCCTGGTGGAAGACAACCCCGGCGACGTCTACCTGTTTAAGCTGGCTTTAACGCGGGCCGGGCTCGCCGCGGAAGTCACCCATTTGGCGGACGGAGAGCTTGGATTGAGCTACGTCCGGCGAGAACCGCCTTACGAACGGAGTCGGTTGCCGGACTTGGCCGTACTGGATATGAACCTTCCCAAACGGACGGGCGCCGAAGTGCTGGAAGCGATGCGGCTGAACCCGGACTTCGCGCAGGTTCCGGTCGTGATGATGAGTTCGTCGGCCTTGGCGCGCGACCAAGCCAGTAACCAGAAGCTGGCACATACTCAATACCTGACCAAGCCGTCGGATCTGGCAGAATTTCTGCGCATTGGTGAACTGGTGAAAGAGATTCTTTGCGGAGCCGCTGAATCCGGGGCTTAATCGATTGACCGGACTTGGCGCAAGCTACGGCTCGCCCAGCCTCTGATTCACCTGACGGATGGCGGAGGCGAGATCTTGCGGGTAGAATAGCCGAAAACTCTTGCCCTTGCCTTTGACGATCTTCGCAATCATGTCCTCGGGGTCGGAAACAGTGAGGGGAAAACACAGGTAAAAGATCTGGCCGGCATCGACCTTTACCTCGGCTTGGCGCTCCGGAAGACGAGCATTGGAAGGGCGCATCTCGGGGC